>JAHEZZ010000013.1:0-19519 GCA_023250815.1 Bdellovibrionales bacterium | reverse complement strand
TAACCGACAAGGGTGCTGAGTTATCTTCAGATGGGTTACTTAAAAAGTAGGCCGGTAGTTGTTTATATCTGAAGATGTGAAGACATTTCTTTAAGGGGTTAAGTATGAGAAAATTTTTTTTCTGTCTTTTGACGTGTACTTTTTCATTTGCAACTTATTCAGCGTGCACCAATTTTAATGCTGAGGATTCTGCGCCATCAAAGATCACGGTCTTCCAAACAGATAAGAAACATAAAAACTTTGATTCCAACAATCAAATCGTTTTTAATAAATTTCAAGAGGAGCTTAGTGAAGACGAGATGCTTTATCATATCTCCCATCGAAAGATGGCCAATAAGAATTGTTTTTTGCAAAATTCAGATATTGATCCATCTTATTATTTAATGCCAAAAAGTGAATTTGTAGTTAAATCGGCCCATATGATCGATGGAAGTTATGAGTTAAGAGTGGAAGGAAAAAATTTATCTCATCTTAAGTGCACGGGGATTAAAACGCTGGGTGATTTAAAAGATGTTCTTGAGCCTTACCTCACCTTTAATTGCAAAAATTTAATAAAGGTAAGAAAGGAAGTAACAGCAAATGGCACTGTTCGAAAAACGATGCGGGCCCCAGCTTCAGCGGACAAAAAATTGCACTAGGATACGCCCTAATATCTAAGAGATTAGTTTAATTAAATAGTAGTACAGTGGTATTCCAATCAAGATATTAAAAGGAAAAGTAATCCCCAATGCCATAGAGGTACAAAAAGCAGGGTTTGCTTTGGGAATGGCATCAGGAATAGCAGCGGGAACTGCTATATAGGAAGCAGATGAACATAAGACGGTAAAGAGCAGAGCATTCCCAGGAGAAAGACCTATCAACTTGCTAAGGCCTATTGCCAATCCTGCATTAACTAGCGGGACACCTATGCCGAAGATGACAAGAAACATTCCTTTGCCTTTGAGATCTTTAATTTCTTTGGCCGCATGAATTCCCATATCGAGCAGATAAAACATCAGCATTCCTTTAAAAATAGCATCAAATGAACGAAATGCTTTCCATCCATTTTCATTTGTCACTAGTCCGACTACTAAACTTCCCATGAGCAAATAAACCGAACCGTTAAACATCGCCTCTTTTATAATGGCAAAAAATCCATGCTCTCTTACAGGCTGCCCGGCCACTGCCTTGTCATCTTGGTGGCCATAAATACTATCTAACATAACTCCTGCAATTATTGCGGGGGACTCCATAAGCGCCAGCGCTGCTACCATATGTCCTCCGAAGTCGACATTCATGAATTCTAAAAAAGAAACAGCGGTAATGAAGGTTACTGCACTTACTGATCCGTAGGTTGCGGCGATAGCTGCAGCATTATGAACATCGAGTTTTCTTTTTAAAATAAAGAAGGTGTATATCGGTACAAATAGGGCCATCACCATACAGAGGCCAAAGGTCAAAAAGATTTCGGGACGTAGTCCTCCGTGATACAGCTCCACGCCCCCGTGAAAACCGATACACACAAGCAGATACATTGAAAATAGTTTAGGAAGCGGAGGAGGAATATTGAGATCAGAATGTAAAAAGACTCCGATGACACCGAGAAAAAAGAAAAGAATTGGAGGGGAGAGGAGATTATTTACAATTACACTTAAGTCCATACTTCACACCCAGAGACAGAGGTTTGTAAAATTATTTTGGCCCTTTTATAAAATGCTGCGCCTACATTAAATTTGTGTCAAGGGAGTCGAATGTTTTCTGGCAGAATTCCCAAATGAAAAACTATGTTATCTCCCAAGCTGTAGAGGGAATAAATTTTTCTCTGATTCTGAAATGGGTGCTTTTCGATTTTCCGCCGCAATTTTGCGTAAAGACCGATAATCGCCAACTATTTTTTTTGTGAATGGGCCGTAATATTTTATGACCTCAAGCAATCGCTGAAACCAAACAGATTTTGGAGAATCAAAATTGAGAAATTCTCTAATTGCTACTTCCAAGACATTAAAATATCTTAATTTGTAAAAAAATGGGTGGTAACGAACATTGATAAAACTATTTTGAATTTTGTCCATGTGGAAGTTCCAATTTTTGTCGATAAGAGTATCAATTTCATCGCAATCAATTGCTTTATCGCTTGGCAATTGATCGAAATTTCTAAGCTTGATCCTGGTTTCGTGGCTTCTAAAAAAAGTACCATATGCAGACAATAGAACCTTGAGGAATGGCTGGACTTTTTCTGGATGGAGTTTATACCAATTATTCATAACCTCCAACCAAATATATCTCTTCCAGCTCTGAACAACCCAATCAGGGTAGTCAGTGAGATTTAACTGTTTCCAAAATTCACCCGCTGAGACATCAGATAACCAAATTAAATAGTCTGCCTCTGCTTCTGGGGTATATCCGACAAATCCCTTTTGTTTTGCAATCTCATAGGCCGGTGTACCGGGTAAAGCTTCTAATCGGTTGATGCTAAGACGGCCAAATGGTTCTTCTGGTAAAAATCCTGTCACTTCCTTCAAAAATTCGGCCGTCTCTTTTATTGTTTCAAAACTTTCGCCAGGCATTCCAATCACCATTGCATAGGTGGTGTACAAATTCGCTTGAAAGGTCCAATAAGCGGCATTAATATTATCCTCTATCTTGAGGCCCTTTTCCATTACTTCAAGTATGCGACGACTTCCAGTTTCCATTCCATACTGAACATTTATACAGCCGGCCTTTTCCATTTCTTGAAGTAGGTCTAATGAAACAGAACGAGTGCGGACTCCGCCAACTCGCCAGAGAATATCAAGTGGTTTAATTTTTTCAATGAACTCTTTATTCCATTTATTCCATGAACCCCAGTTTTCATCAGAAAAAGAAATGTAGCCCACGTTATATCTCTTTTGTAGGTATTTAATTCTTTCAATCACAATATCGACTGGTACAAATCGAATGGAATGATCCCAACGATGACAAAAGGTACATTTTGCAACACAGCCTTTTGTTGAGACGATTGTAGCAAGTTTTTTTCCTAAGCGATGAGGTTCAAAGCTTTTTCGAGAGTAGGCAAAGTGGTGATAGAAAAATGGATCGATAATGTATTGATCAATATTGCAGTATTTTTCCACTAAATCATAATCGATTCCATACAGTTCTTCTGCTGGAATATTTTTTTGATAATTGGTAAATTGGGCCACCCCCTTATCATCTAAAAAACAAAGTCCCTTAATCTTGAGCAATTCAGAACCATCATCCTTCATTGATCTTTTTGGTCTGATCTGGGTTATATAATTTAATAGCTCTATCGCTGCAAGCTCACCTTCACCGACAACACAATAATCAACTTTATCAATCTTTAGTAATGCTTCAGAATTAACTGCAACATTTCCACCGATAATAATAATTGTCTCTGGCAAAAACTCATGAATAATATCTATCACATCTCGAATATTTTTATAGGCAGTTGATACAACTCCACTTATCCCAATGATATCTGGTTTTTCCTCCAGCAGTTTTTTTATGATTACATGTCGAGGAGGGCGAAGAGAATCAAGATCATAAAGTTGAGTTTGTTCGTAACCTGCTTTAATTAAACATTGTACTATGGCCATTGCGCCAAATGGGGGAAAGGTACTAATTAATCCATCTGGTCTAACTTTTGAAGTCAGAATCATAGTTCTAATTTTTTTCATTTTTTGATTAGGAACTTGAGTGGAGCAGATTTCCGCAATGCTAGAAGCCATTTTATTACCTCTGTCGTTTTCTTAAATTTTTCAAATACAACTAATAATAGGCTAAATTTACACCTATTTAAATATAAATCGCAATTACTTTTTAGTCTTCAGTCTTAGGTAAAAGAGATTGAAGATTTTGATTTTAATTGAGTCTATTAAAATCAACTTTGAAGCAATTTTCTTGCTCTTGGTATTATATTCCAAATGATTTTTTTATAGGACATAGTGCGCTATTGCTTTTATGCTTTGGTGACCTTTTCCATAAACTTTCAGTTGAAATTAAAAAATCACTACCATCAAATTTGGGATTGATCAAAGATCGATCATATTGTTGACATCTCTTAGATGGAAAATTATTTATTATTTGCATAGGCTGGGTACTTTGCCATTTCTAAAAGCTTTTCGCAACAGTCATTAATATTTAAAATTTAAAATTTTTGAGTCATAATGTATCCTAGGCAGTCCTGCAAAGCGCTTTCGGGATTAATTGTAAGAAGAGAGGGTATAAAGTTTTTTATAACCATAATTTCATTTTTTATTAATTTGAAGTAATAATCGAAGTGGTCTTTTTTATTATCGTCGAGTAGTAAAAATTTTTTTTCACATTTTCCAATAATTGTTCCCACGGGAACATCTTTAAAATTAAATTTATCAAGGTCAGATATGAAATTGAAATTTGCGGAGTGGGCGGGATTAAAACTTAATGAAGAACCTGGGGGTATATAAATACGCATTAATGATTCATAAATTTGAAGTGACGAATTGGGCAGGAGGGATAGTTGATCTATTTTTAAGCAAATTTTAATAAATTGGTAGGCCTTTTGATGTGATAATGGATCAGTGTTTTTGCCACATTCAACGGCAATGGACGGGCAAAAAGATGTAAGCTTGTGAGAGAGAGTGGTGTTCGGTTCGCTATAGTGTACGGCAATCAAAGAAAAAGCTTGGGCGAGGGATAATTCTAGGGGGCGCAGGACACTTAAAGCGCTGTAGGGTGGATTTAATCCAGATGTATTGTGTAGATCAACAGCAAAAATAGGTTTATATTTTTGAATTTTTGTAATCACATCGCTTACCAAAGGAAGAGAAGCGCAAGGGCCCTCTCCCCAAATGCGGTTAAAATCTGGCCCATCGGCGAGATAGCGTTCATTTATTTGTGCTGCACGAATATTTCCCAAAAAAAGAAGTAATGGTCGATCGAGAATAAATCCCTCTTCTTGCCATAATCGCTGAAGTGCCAAAAAACCTGATGGTTCATTACCGTGAATAAGAGTTGAAATAAAAAGAGGCGGCCCAGATTTTTTGCCAGGGAGAAAAAAAAGAGCAGGGCCTTGCAAGAGACGATATAATTCATTTGGTAGGCATGTTAAAATTTGATCGGGAATTTTTTCAAAAAAATTAACTGTTAAATTTTCCATTGTAATTCAAATTTTAGTTTTGCTGTTTTATTGCAAGAAAATTGCATTTTTGCAGTGATGGAATGCTTTTTCCAGCTTTCATTGTGAGATAATATTTTTCTGCATCTTCTTTAAATTTGACTAATTTTTTATTGCCGGGATTTTTAAGCAATGCCTTGCTTAGATCGGTGGTAAATTCCTTGTATTCTATGAACTGGGTTTTGGGAACAAGCCAATAAATCAAACATTGATTTATACCTTTGAAATAGGATGCCGATTGTTCTATCAATTCCAGTGGCTTTTGCTTGAATATTTTGTACAAATCCAAAACATAGCTGGCAGTTTCTTGACCTTGGCCAATCTTCGCACCAAGGATAATGTGATAAGTTTGCTTGATTTTGCTCTCCGTTGCTTTTGAATTGTCTTTTAAAACGATATCTATGAGATCATTCCAATCGAGATTCCCTTCAAGGCCCCAGCGAGAAGTGATAGGATTTTTAGCGTTGTACTTTTTTAATACATCAACAGATGGCCCTGCGATCACTTTATTAGTGAAGATAAAAAGGATAAGAAGGGAAAATCCAAGGTAGAAATATTTCATCGCATACTCCTCATTAAAGGGGAGTATACCGTGCTGATGTAGTTTTAGGCAACTTTGTTGCTATCTTTAGGTTTGGGACTAGAACTTGTCCAATCAATTTCTTTAATTTCTTCATTAATAATATGGTCGAGAAGTTCATTGATTGATTGGGCATAACTTTGACCAGGGTCATCTTTTCGAAGGTGCACCCGTGCTTTAAAGTTTCCAAGCATAAATTCACGCATCGTTTTAAAAAAATTAAAACTTACGCCATTTACTTTTTTAACAATAATTTTTCCCAGTAGCACATAGGAAGAAATTAAAATTAGGCCAGAAATTTTTATCACCGTATCTAGAGTTTCTTCTTGTTTCTTTAAAAAATGAATAAGCGAGTGAGAGTGGTTTTTTAGAAGTGATATAGAAAGTTCCACAATTCTTTCATGCATATCAAACGTAAAAAGGTATAGACCCCATATGGAGATGGCACATGCCAGACCTAAAAGTAAAAAATAATGAACAAAAAAGACCGGGTCAAATATCGGTTTATTAATTTTCATGTATTGGTCTTCGATAATGCCAGAGGAGATTTTTTTCATTTTTCTCGATTGATTTAAGTATTGAAAAAATTTTATTCCAAAATTAATTGGAAGTTTGAATTCAGTCATCGTATTTGCGGTGAATGTTGTATTTAAAGTTGCGCAGGATCTTAGAGCATAATCAGAAATAAGCTTAAAGGGTCGTAGAAGTAAATTAGAAATATAAAAACCCAAAAAGAAAAGTGCCACAATAAATATAGCAGTATAAGGCAAAATGTAGCTGGTTTCTTGAAAAATGGCATCAAGAAATGCTTCACGAAGATCTTGATGAACTAAAAGGCCATTTGATTCAAAGAAAATATGAATCATATTTAGAAAGATCCATAAAATAAATCCAGTGAATGAAAATGCCATCAAAGGGATAAAGGCAATTTGCAAGCATGTCAGTAGTTGAAATCGCGAGTCTTGCCCAGTGAATATTTTGCCTTTATTGTTTGAGTAAAACTGTTTTAAAAACTTCATGAAATTCCTTGTTTGGTAAGAAGATTATCGAATGCTATCGACCTTTAATTTAATTTCTTGAATAAAGTTTTACCAAAAATACTTAGAGATATTGCTCCGGAGACTTCTATGTTTCATTAGGGGAGGGAGGGCAGAAGCAGCAGGTCGAAGCTAGTTGGACTATGTTTGTTTTCTGTGACTTCGCAGAGTCCTAACCTCTTTTTTAAGAAAAAACGTTGAAAAAAGACCACAATATCGCCTCTTTTTTGGCACTTCCCTTGCAAGATTTTAAGGAGAAAAAGAAGTAGGCCTAAAAGAAGGAATTTTCATGAAAAAAGTGATTTTATTTTTGACAGTTGTATTAATTGTTGCCTTTTCATTCCCTAATGCTCAGGCCTTTCGCTCCCATGATCGCCCCTTGCAAAGTTCTACTGTAAAAAGTATTTCCTTTTATCTTTGGGCCGCAGGCTTGGAAAATAGAGGGCAAGATCAAAGTACACCGCCGGCAAGCTCCCAAGAAGAAAAAACTGCGCAATTTCCTGAAGAGTTGGAAATTCCTTTAAAGCATTTTTTTGGCCTGTCGCAAAATTAATATTTACTTGATTTAGGAGGTTATTGCCCTAAACTATACCGATGCAAAAAGTGTCCTCTATAGGTGTCCTTCTCAAAAAAATCTACCGTATTTACGGCCAGCAGTTATTGGTTATTTTGCAAAGCAAAGGTTACACCGATCTTAGGCCTAGCTTTTTAGAAATATTGTTATGTCTCAGCGAAAGAGAAGGCCAATCGATCAAATCAATTGGCAAATATTGTGGGCTTAAAAAGCAAACTATGACAAGTCACTTAAACGAACTTGAAGAAAGAGGGTATATCAAGCGTTTGTCTAGTGAATTAGATAAAAGAGAGAACCTGGTGTATTTCACTGAATATGGCGAAAAATTTAAACTCAGTTTAATTGAAGCAGTAAATGAAATTGAGAGGGAATTTTTTCGCTTAGTAGGTGAAGTTGAACTTGAAAGAATCGAAAAATTACTTTCTAATTTTCATCAAAAAATTGAATCAATTAATACCACCGGATCATTAGGCAGAGGTCTTTCAACTGATCAACTTTCAAATATGGAAAGTTGGAATTTCTAGCTGAGTTGATTAGCGGTATTCTTATTTACCTCTGGCCAAAATTTATAACCACCAGAAATATTATTCAAGTTGTAGTGCCCTTTTTTGACCAGCATTTCACAGGCCAAAATTGATCGAAGACCATCTTCTGAAATAATAAGAATAGGGGTTGTCTTATTTTGAATTTCTACATAGCGAGTATTTAACTCTTCAAGGGGAATATGAAGTGCACCTTTAGGGCGAATAACAGTATTAAAGTTTTTGCTACTGACATCTAAAATAATGAAATCAGCGTCGGCATTTTTGTATATGCTATAGGCCTTCACCGGGGAGAGATCGTTGTAAGGCCTTCCAAGTAAAATACTACTATCATCAATATCTTCACCGTTCTTTATTCTGATCAAAAAGTTTCTTTGAAGGGACAGCCCAAATTCTACTTTTTCATCAATTTTGCTAATATTTTTTTCGATATTTGTAAGGCGGTTATTGATAAATTCCAACATTTGAAAAAATTTTAGATCCATTTTATCCTCAAAATTAAAACAAAATTCCTCAATTCATTTTATCGGGTAATTATATTGCCTAAAATACGGGGTAAAAATTACCAAAATAAATTTGTCCGGTTATCACAGAAGTAAGATAGCAGGCGGTGATAAATATTACACCGTGGAATATCCCCTGGCCAATATCAATATTGTTGCTTGGATCATCCTCTGCGCCAAAAATATTTTTAGTTTCAATATTAAAAATAAAATGAAGTAATTTAAGGAATATGGGTAAAATGATCAAGGATAATAAAATTTTTAAAATAAAAAGAACGCTATACCACCTGATATCTTTAAGCTCCTGACCAAACGCTGAGTGGATAATGACTACCCAGCCCCAAAAAATACCAAGATAGGCAAAGGCTATTGTATTATTTTTTTGAATGATAAGACTGTTAAAAGGAAGTTTGCAAACGAGGGGAAAAGCTTTGAATGATAAGGCAACTAAGATGAGCGAAAATAACCAAAAAATAAGCATTAAGACAATAGAGTTTCCAGCGACCTGGAGAACTTTATTAATTAAAAATGCCATTCCCAAAGAGTGGGTTAAGGTAATAATGGCATAAGGCATATTTTTATTTTTTAAAATTTCAGTAGAGTATTCAAAGTTTCCGAGCACAATGCTTTCTAAAATATAAAGAGAGGTAAGATAAAAAACAAAGGCGAGAGTCGCACGAATCAAAAAGTCAAACAAGGCAAGTAAAATACCATCATTGAGCGAGAAGTAAAATTGTCCATAGATGATGCCGATTCCTAAAAGTCTGGAAAAAAAATGGAGAGTATCGCAGGCATTTTTTTCAGGGTAAAAAATTTTCATCAATTGTCCCCTTACTGTCGGATAGAGATAACGATGAAGATATTTGTAGAGATACAACGTGAGCCCAATATAGGCAGTGAAAATAAATCGCAAAACGAGCTTATCAAATAATTCATTCATAAAAATGAGCTTCCTTCCACTGTTGGAATGTTCCAAAAACTTTTTAAATGTTCCCAAAATTTAATTTGAATTTTATTTAATTTTCCGTGGTAATCTCTCAGGAGATCTTGGGTAATAAGTCCCTTTGTGCCAAATTCTTGGTGAGGGCCTTTATAGACGAGATCTTGGGCCGCAAAATTTTGAATATCTTTATAGATGGCCTCTGTTGGCCTAAAATTTCCCCAATAGAGAGCTTGGGGAAAATGGCGATAGGGCCTATGAAAGGTCCAAAATTTTTGCTTATTTACTCCTAGTTCCCATTGTCCATAAGAGGGATCACCTATAAAAATATGACCTGGGATGGTTGGAGTTAATGTCTCAGAAAAATCACTTTCCCGCCTAGAGAATAAAGACATTCCTTGATTTTCTAAATTTTTTTTCCAGAATTTTTTTGATGTTCTTATTACTATATTTTCTGTGCCAGTAAAAACATCGAAAACCTGGTAGCGCTGGTAGTAGGCCTTTATTAAAAAACCTTTTTCAAATGAGTCTTGCAAAATGACAGTGACTGGGGCGCCCGGAAAAAAGCTGGAAAATAATTTCTCATCTTCTAAAAAATTGGTTCCGACTTCATGAGGGGTGTAACTTTTAGAAATTCCTAAATAGATAAGGACTAACAAAATATAAAGAGAAAATCGATTCATATTGAGATCTATTTTAGATTAGGTTTGTTTGGAAAGCATTAGATTAATTTCCTCAATGTCTTTTGCGCTAAGATCTCTTAAATGACAATGAATACGATCTACCGCATGTTCTTTGGAAAATTTTTGAAAAAGATCGGTGGATTTATTAATCAAGCTGGTTTTAGGCCTGGCCATTTTTTTAGATCTGGTCAGCTCAGAAATAGTACGAATAACTCTTATCGGTGGTGCATGACTAATTTCTTGATTGTTTTTATCCACATAATATTTTGAAAGCCTTCCCGCGGAAGAGCAGCGAAAAAAATCAATTTTATTTTTTTCTAAATATTTTTGAATTTCTTCTAGTGTTTTGAGTTGATGGGTGTTGAAAGATTCATAAATTTTTTCTGGAATTTGATTATTAATGACTGCTTTTGCATAAGGATTTTTACTTTTTTTAAGCACTGTTAATAAATAATGATCGTCATGCTCGATATATTCTTCAATATCTAAGGGAATTTTATATTCACCTGGCGAGGTTTTAAAATATTTAAGCATAATTTTTTCTAAGCAAACAGAACGGTAGTGAAAGTAAACCATAATAAACATGTGATAACGAGAGAGGAGAAAGTCATCAAAAGTAACTACTGCTTTTTCATTGATCCCTAGGTATGCTTCGTGATCCTCGATACAAATATGCATATTATCTAAGAGCCAATCGAGATCGTATTGCCCATAGCTGACACCACAAAAATAACTATCTCTTAGAAGATAATCCATGCGATCACAGTCTAGTTCTCCGGAAACAAGTTGCGATAAAAGAGGAAAGTAATTTGTTTTTCCAATTTTAAAATAAGTTTCTTTTCTGTTATGCCCAGCTATTAAATCGGCCACTGCCCATTTGCTGACTCCGTATTTCTTTTCTGCCAGCAAAAAAGAGGCGGAAAAGGAGCTGTCAGTGATTGCTTTAATGGTGTAGTCTTCGTGAGTCGCTTGGCGATCGTCTATTTCGTTGTTTGAAAGATATTTTTTATTAATTTTAAGTTCATGAAGTTTGGGCATTACTGATTCCGTGGCATGGCTTAGTGGGGCATGCCCAACATCGTGAAGTAGGCAGCTGAGTTTAAAAGTTTCTTTAATGCGTTCTAAATCTTGGTTTTTTTCGTAATCTTTAAAAAGAGAATCAAAAGTTTTTTCTCCCACTTTCATCACTCCTAAAGAATGCAAAAAACGAGTATGAGTTGCTCCGGGAAAAACATATTCTGAAAGTCCTAGCTGTTTAATATTTCTGAGCCTTTGGAAAAAAGGGTGGGTGATAATGGGAATCTCTTCATCGAGAATATGAATAGGGCCGTGAACTGGATCTCTTATTTCCATGTCGTAAAGATAGCAAGGCATAAGTCTTTTTGAAATGTATTTGTGTGCACAATTTGCCGTATTTAAGAAGTCTCCTCATTTTTAAAAAATGAGTGCCCGAGAAGATCACACACTGTTCTTTGAGGAGATATCTATGAAGTTTTTAAGAATGCTATTAATGATCAATTGCGTGACTTTTTCAGGATTATTATTTGCCAAAATCAATAATTTTCACGAGATCGAAACGGATGACAACGGTTTTGCTATGTATCGCTATGGGCAGCCAAGCCGAGAAGGAGTACGAGAATTGTGCGACAAAGGTGTTCAGGAAGTTATGGTTTTAAGCGGGAATGCTAAAGATCACGAGTTCAAATATCAAGATGAATGCCCTGGCCTTAAAGTTATTTACAATATCAAACAAAGTTCAACAACTCCTGTGACCAAAGAGTTTTTAGAAACTTTTGATAAATGGGTCGCTGATTCAAAGGAGCAGGGAAAGAAAATTGCATTTCGCTGCGCTTGCGGTTGCCATAGAACTGGAAGACTTGCTGCTTATTATCAGATGAAATATCAGCACGTATCTCTTGAAGACGCCCTTCTTCTCATGAAGAAGCACGGAAAATATATGTTCTTAATGCCGCACTTAATTCCCCAAGTAAAAGATATGCATGACTATCTCGCAGGACTACCCTGTGCTCAAAAAGAAAAACATTGCATTGTAAGATAGATTAGAGATCCTCTTCTTCTTCTGAAGTTTTTGATCCACTGGCGTATTGCTCATCTTCGTCGAACTCGTTTTTTTCGACAACTTCGTCAGGTTTATCGAAGGTATCGCTGTAGCCCCAACCAAAGCTATAGCTACCTTCGGTTTGGGTCCTTCGCTCCTCTTCGTCTTCAAAGTCATCACCTGTGGTGGTCGCTTCATCGTCCGTTTTCTCGCCTTCAAATTCTTCTTCATCAGCGAAATCCTCATCATCGTCGAAGGCCGCCTTATTTAGATCTTCTTCTTCGCTGTGTTCGCCTTTTCTTCTCAAATAATCATCATCATCTTCATTTGATTCTTTTGGAAAGCCGTTGGAAGGTTTTTTATTTTTTAATTTTTTTGCTAATTCTTTTACATTTATTTTTTTGGCAGGAGCTTTTTGTGTCTTGGATGTTTTGGCAACCGGCCGGCCTGTTTTTTTAGGGGCCATTTTCTTTTTACTTTTGGCCTTTTTTGAGACAACTTTTTTTGCCGATTTTTTTGCACTAACTTTTTTTGCTTTTGATTTCATTTTGGCCGATTTGGCCGTTTTTTTATTTTTTATTTTATTTTTTTTGGCGGCCATAGGAATTCCTTGATAAATGAATAAACAGTAGATTCATTATAAAAAAAGAGTAAAGACGTCGCAAGCTTAAAGCTTAAATAATAAACAATGCATTGCTAAAAATAAAGATCAGTACCAAATTCTGCCAAATCCGCCTTGTTGAGTCCGTTGGCAAAGGTGGAAGTGATTCCCTCAGTGCTCATTTCGTCATCTGTTCCGCCTTTTTCGTAAAATACTTTGCGGTGGATTGATGCTTGGGTATCTCCAGATAGGGCATTTGCCATATTGACAAATTTTACCGAATAGAAATTTCTTTTGGAGATGGGAGCAGGGTCGTCGCCAAGGCCCAGGGGATGGGGGTTACTGGCACTTGCCACCTCACCTTCGGCCCCTTGGCGCTTGCTTGGAAAATAGGCGGTCATGAGATTTAGTGCCTTAATATCAGGGCGGGCATAATAGGAGCCATGATAATAATTGGCATAGGTCGAATCTCCCGTCGTAAACTTTTTGTCAAAAAAGTTCATCACCGCAATATGAACTGGAGTAATACCGCAAAGGGGCAGATTTTCTTTTCCACTTAAGTAGTAATTAAATTTTTGAGATAGAGCTAGGTCTTTACAGGGCGGCGAATTGGAGTCCGGTGTGGCGTTAGCTGGCATGGCAATGCCATTGTAAATACTTTTTGCCGCAGCTTCGGCAGTTTTCCCTGCCGATGCAATGACATTTGCGACTTCTTCAAGTCCTGTTTGAAAAGTTGCCAGGGCCGGGCCGCCAATCTTTTGCAAAAAATCTCTGGCCACGTCTCCGATTGGGATTGCATCTTTAAAATAGAGATTATCGCCAAACAATGGTGCATAGATAAGGTAGCTATAAACACCAGGGGAATTGACTGGATCGAGTTCTTGAACATTTCTAATCATGCCGGAAGACTCGGTGCTTTCCGAGACTTTTGGATCTACCATCGGGATCATGTAATTGTTAGCATCAAAATAAGTAGCACCGCGAACCATATCGAGTGCTTTATTAATCGCCACAGAATCTATTGACTGGGAAAAAGTTCCTAAAAAACTAAAAATGAGTTCGTATTGGGCAGCATCGAACAGTCCCCATTTATCAGTCGGAGCAGCATATAATTCAACCTGAGCTGCTTGCGGTTTGCCTGATTGCAAAACTCTAATTGGGGTGCCGCTAAAATGGTCCGTCTGATATTTATCCAAGGTTTCGCCACTATTTACATCGTAGAACATATTGGGAATGGCAAATTTGGCGATAGCATTGCCAAAGGGAACTCCGCCAATTGTATCATCGGGCAAGGTAACCCAAAATTTATCGCTCGAGGGAATGGGAAATCCAATTTCAAATTTACCTGTGGTACCTAGCCCTGAAAGGAAGGGCACGCTGAGAGGTCGACCTTTTCTCGGTTTGACTGATTGGTTGCTTGTATCAATATCAAAAAAACGTGGGCCAATTCTTCCTCCAAAAGGCATCGCTGCAGCGTAGGCCTTGATCGTTATTTGGGCGTCTTTGAAGGGATTGAGCAATCCCACATATTTTGCTTCTCCTTTCACGGCATAATAAGTCACCACATCGGGGTTTTTGACAAAACCGAAAAGATAACCCGGAACCGGCAAGGCCGTTTTTGTTGCCTGGCAGGCCGCATCTGATTTCACACCAGCGGTCACACTTCCCGGAGTTGTTACAAAGCTAGTAAAAAAAGTGGCCAAGTTAAGAGGGATCAATTGCAAATCAAGGTAATGTTTATCGCTCCATTGTTCACCACTCAGATACTGGCCCCCTTTAGTTAGAAAACCACTTAGAGTTTCTTTCCCGGCAGAAAATGGAGTAGGGGCTAATTCAAAAAGTTTAAAAGTGCTCTTGATAATTCCTTCGCCACCACTGTTTGAGCTATTATCTCCCCCTAGGTTTTTATAAGCTGATAAGTAGGCCTTAACTGGCCTTTCATTAAAAGGAAAATTGGGGTATTCGCCAGTGAGATCATTGATACTGGTGCATCCCGATTCTTCGCAAATGGGGTTTTTGACAGGGGGGCGATTCATCATCAATTCCAAATTTCGAATTCGCATTCCAAGTTCTAGTGCTTGAACCCAAGCTCCCATTCGATCAGAGGCAACAGCGGGAAATCCAGTCAGAGCAGCGCTATCTCCGGTACCATAGGCCCAAATCGCTGCTACTCCCCAGTTAAGCGCCGAGCGATCGGAGCAATCCTGAGCTTTAGTTGAGGCAATTTGATCTAAAAAGATCTCTTGTTTTTCGCTTACTCCTGGTATTCCCACTGGTTCAAAACGGGGAATACCTGGGACTTTGGCAATTTCGCAAATATTATTATCCGAGCCAAAATGAATGCAGATGGAGGCGGCATTATAGCGATCGTAGGCCTCGCTCTCATTGACATTTCCGCCCATTAGTTTCCGTTGTCTAAAAATAACTTGGCCTGGTTGTCTCTTCCAGCCGTAACCATTAGGCCTGGCGTGAGACATGGAGAGATTTCCCAGCACGTAATATTTCATCATCCATTCTTTATAGGTGTTGTGCATTTCCCAGTTGAGATAGGCGATATTGGTAAGCATGCGGGCCTGTGAGGCGGCACCGGCATAGGCCGCAGAGTCCACCGCATTTTGCAAATTAATACGCGCTTTAACGTACAGTCCGACATTGACCACAAAGGCCAGCATGGTGATAATTGAGAGCACGCACATAGCGAGAAAAATACTCAATTGCCCACGGCTTTTTTTCTTCGCCAGTGGAATTAAAAAATCCGTAAGCAGATCAGTTTCTTTATTGCTTTTATTTGTTTGCTGAATTTGATTATGGGTCACAATCCTTCGCTCCCAATATTCCAGTGTCTTAATGCTACTAGGGACAATTTGTAGCGTCAAATAATTGAATTATTTTATTAACTACTTATTATTGCCGGAGAGAAATACTTTTATTGTTGGCATCATTCTTGAGAGGAGAATCCCGCCAAGTGCGGGTCTGGATTTGGCGGTCAAGTAGGACGTTAGCTCCCAGATCTTCTAGTCGTTTTTAGTTTCGTTTTTTTTCACACACATGTCTTTACCCTAGGTCTCGCAGGAGGCCTAGCGGCCTTTTTCGTGGGTAAGGCTTGCCGGGAGCGCATTTTTTTTCTTTTCAGAGCAAAATATTTTTGGAGTTACATTTGTCATAATGAGGCCTCAATGTCGCTAGAACCTAATCGCAATCTTATTCCTCCTGATCAAACACTTAAGTCTTTGCCCAATTCTCTAGAGAAGCGTATTTATCATTTCAAAAAGGCCACTACTCATTTTTATTGCCCTCTCTGTAGTACTCCTAGAGCGATTGCTAATTCACCTCGTCCTTCCGTTAAAAATCATATTCAGATGATACTTACCACCTCCGTCTTGGTGCTTTTGTTTTATCCCATTATGGAATGGCGGGCATTGGTTTTCTTTTTTATTATCTGGGCGGGCCTTGAGGGTTTTCAACGTTTGCTTTTTAAAAGAGATGTCCCTTGTCCCCATTGCGGCTTTGATGCAAGCTGGTACAAAAAAGATGTGCGGGAGGCAAAACGTCGAGTGCAGGAATTTTGGAAAACAAGGGCGGCAGAGAAAGCACTGCCGACAGCTAATGCTTCATCGCAAGAGAAGCTCAATAATTGATTATTTTTTTTTATATAATTTTTTTTATTCTTAATCCCTTTGAAATATCGAGAATATGGTCAAATAAAAGGGCCTCACTATTTGTATTTTGAGCGACAACTTGTTAGGCTTTTTTTTCAATTTAAGGAGTAAAAATTATGAGTGTTAATAAAGTGATTCTTTTGGGCAGACTTGGGCAAGATCCGGAAGTAAAACACACACCATCAGGTGCTGTTGTTTGCAGTTTTTCTATGGCAACTTCTGAAACCTGGAATGATAAGGCGGGACAGAAACAAGAAAAAACTGAATGGCATAGAATCGTAGTATGGGGAAAATTAGCGGAACTTTGCGGGCAATACTTGGCCAAAGGGCGCCAGGCCTATGTTGAAGGGCGCTTGCAAACTCGCTCATGGGATGGCAAAGACGGGCAGAAAAGATACACCACTGAAGTTAACGCCAATACTGTTCAATTCATAGGCGGTGCCGCTCAGACGTCAAATTCAAATACTCATCAACGGCCAGATCCTTCTGAACATAATCAAGTAGCAGCGGGAAGCGATGACTTTATGGCGCAAAATTACCAGACATCGGCAGATGCTAATTTTACCGCAGACGACATTCCGTTCTAGAAGTCGAAGGGCGAGAAACGGCCATCTACGGCGTCTTCGATCCGAAAACAATTCTCGGCGTACCTGGGTACGCCCGTGGTTTTTTTCGTTCTCATTCTTGTATCTGACCATTTCTCGCCCTTCTCAGTTTAGTTAATTTGGTGAGGGGTTTTTTATGTTTAAAATTTTGTTGCTTGCTTTTCTTGTCTTCTCGGCCTGTGCTGGTGGGGGCAAGAGTTTGCAAAACGATTTGCCTCTTGGAAAAGCGGGTGATCTTTATCAATTTAGCTTTAAAAAGAGCGACGATGCTGAATTAAAAATGGCGGAGCTTAAAGGCAAACCTGTTTTAGTGATTAATATTGCCACTCGTTGCGGTTATACCAAACAATTGGATCAACTTGAGAAACTTTATCAACAATATAAGGCCAGAGGTCTTGTTGTGGTTGGGGTTCCTTCCAATGATTTTTTGTCTCAGACACCAGAGGCCGACAAAGCAGTGGTGGAATTTTGTCGGTTAAAATACGGAGTAACTTTTTTAGTGGTAAATAAAGTAAAAGTTTTGGAAGATGCCGACCCCTTTTTTAGATACTTAAGAGAGCTTCGGCATAAAGAAGTCAGTTGGAATTTTGAGAAATTTTTGTTTGATAAAGAAGGGCGATTAGTAAATTCATTTAGCAGCAGCACGGGGCCTTTTGATCCAGTTTTACTTCAAAATATCGATCGATACCTTTAATCATAGAAAAAATAATAATTCCGACAAGTTCTTTGAGAATTTTTATGAACGATAGTTTAAAAAAAGACAATTATTTCTCAGTAGGTTCGGAACTTGTTCTAATTGATTTGCCGTTGCCTTATGATCTTTATATTAATTCCTCGACACTATCGGAAAAAGAAAGATTTATCAGAATTTTTCCCAGAAATGATACTCTTACTAAAGAATTAGTAGCGGAATTTAAAACAAAATATTTTCAACTTTATGTCAGAGAAGATCAGCGAGATTTGTATTTGAAAAGTTTTGTAAAAATAAAAGATGCTACGGACATCAAAAAAGTTGAAGTGATTAAAGACTCGGCCATTCATTATTTAGATAATTTATTTGCTCCAGGGAAAGAATTTAGCAACGAACTTTTAGTTGATGCTATTGACGGTTGTCGTGATTCTGTCGAGTCAATGGTGGATGTTGTTCAGGATTATGATGTACAAAAGCTTCAAGAACTTATTGGCAATTTAAGTTTTCATGATTTTTATACTTATGATCATTCGATAAATGTTTCCATGTACTGTATTTCTATTTTTCGATCGATGAAACCCGATGCCAAACGAGAAGAAATTGTTATGGCTGGACTAGGTGGGCTTCTTCACGATTTGGGAAAAATAAAAATCCCCACTAATATTATTAATAAGCCTGGCAAGTTAAGTGATGACGAGTTTTTCATAATTCAAAATCATCCAGTTTATGGAAAGGAAATTTTAGATGAAAATAAAGAAAAAATGGAATGCAGTTGTGAAGGAGTAGATTTTAAAATTATCACTCGAATCGTTCACGAGCATCACGAAAATTTTAATGGGACAGGATACCCTTTAAAATTAAAAGGTGACGATATTCATCTTCTTGCTAGGATTACTGCTATTGCCGATTTTTTCGATGCAGTTACCACTAAGCGTGCTTACCATGAGGCCCTGACGAATGAGAATGCTCTGGAGGTCATGCAAAAAACTTCCGGTAAAAAAATTGATCCCATTATTTTCGATATTTTTACTAAAAAAATTCATGGCCTAGTTTTTAAGGCCAAGGGGACATTGGAACTTGAGGAAGAATTTGATCCTTGTCAGCCCCATAAAGAACTTCCATTCAAAGAATTTATTGCCAAAAAGCAAGATCATGTTTTATTTGAAAAAGAAAAAGAATTTGGGAAAGTTCAAAAATCACGTCCAGAAATAAATAAATCTAAGAAAAAAGCTTCATAGTATATTATTCTAAAGCGGTAACTAATTTTTCAACCTGTTTGATGTTATTAAACAAATGAAAAGAAATTCTGATATTTCCTTGGCGTACACTGACTTTGACATTGTGCTCTTCTAATTTATGCTCCAATGCCAATGGGTCACTGTCTTTTGATTTGATACAAATAATATTTCCAGCATGATCGATGGGGGTCACAATTTCAAATTTTTTCTTGGGATAATGATCTAGAAAAAACTGTACCAGTGATTGGTTGTGATTTTGAATATTGCCAAGACCGATTTCTAAAAAAAGATCTAGGGCACCCTCAAAGCAGGCCAAAGGCAAGAGGTTCATGGGTTGTCCGCGGTCGAATTTTCGGGCCCCAGGAAGAGTATCGGTGGTGTAATCAAGAAGGTTATGAACGTCTTTAGATTTACTGCTGATCGCCCAGTTGCCATGGGTTTGCTTTATGATTTGCAACGCTCTTGGAGAGTAGTAGGCAAAGGCATGGCCGTAGGGCCCACACATCCATTTATAACTTGAGACTGAAAGTACATCGATATATTTTAACTGGTCAGAAGTTAAGGCCATTCCGCCGAAGCCTTGAGTGGCATCAACAACAAAAAAAATATCTCGTTCTTTTAAAAATTTTCCTAGTTCTGCTAAGTCAATTTTTTTTCCTGTATCAAACTGAAC
>JAHEZZ010000117.1 GCA_023250815.1 Bdellovibrionales bacterium | reverse complement strand
TTTTGGAATCTATGTATGTCATCTTCATTGTCACCCCCTACAGCAAAAAAATTTCTCGAGCGCTGCTTAAAGAACCAAAAATATATTTCTTCGATACAGGCCGGATAAAAAATGACCCGGGAATTCGTTTAGAAAACACCATTGCCCTCGCTCTCTTGAAAGATTTAAATTTAAGAGAAGATTTCAAAGGGGAGCGCTGTGCTCTTCATTATTTAAGGGACAAAGAAAAAAGAGAAGTCGATTTTTTAACATTAGTGGATGGAAAAATTGAGCAATTAATCGAAGTCAAATGGTCAGACGAGAATCTCTCCAAAAACTTACAATACTTCGCAGAAAAAATTGCACCTAAAGCGGCCATTCAACTGGTTCACCAATTAAAAAATAAACGACAGATCGGAAAAATAAAAATCCAAAATTGCCTACCTTATCTAGAGTCTCTTGAATCCGCTACTCTCTAACAAATCGGACAGTTGCAATCCCTTGCACTCAATTGCATTTTAGTCGTGACTTTTTTGCACTAATATGGCCAAATAAATACAAATAAGGAACCATAACTCCCTATTTTGGCCATTTTTACGAGTTGCAACTCCCGACTATTGGAGATATACTCTCTAAATATGCAATATAACGTCAGATCTTTATCTTTAAAAGACATCGAAAGAAAAAGCCTTTTTTTATTCGGCCCCAGGCAAACAGGAAAATCTCTTCTCATTGCCCATCTTTTTCCCAAGGCGCCAACTTATAATCTCCTGCTCTCTGATGTGTATTTAAAGTTCACCAAAAACCCCAGTTTATTTCGCCAAGAGGTCTTAGCACTCGACCCCAAAAACTGCGGCCCAATTGTCGTCGATGAAATTCAAAAAATTCCTCTGCTCTTAGACGAAATCCACTACCTGATTGAATTAAAAAATTACAAATTTATTTTAACCGGCAGTAGCGCAAGAAAATTAAAACATGGAGCGAGCAATTTGCTGGGTGGCCGGGCCCTAGAAAAAAAATTATTCCCCTTAATTTATCAAGAGATTCCAAACTATGATTTACTGAAAATTCTAAATTTTGGCGCACTTCCTTCAATTTATCATTCCCCAGACCCAGAAGAAGACTTATTAAGTTACGTGGGGACTTATCTCAAAGAAGAAGTTCAGGCCGAAGGATTAGTTCGCGGCATTCAACAATTTTCTGATTTCTTAGAGAAGGCCGCATTGTCTAATGGAGAGCTTCTTAACTTTGCCAACGTGGCATCAGATCTCGGCGTGAGCAGCAAAACAGTCTCTGAATATTTTCTGATTTTACAGGACACGCTTATTGGAAATCTTTTAAAACCGTTCAATCATACCAAAAAACGCAAGGCCATCTCCAAAGCAAAATTTTATTATTTTGATATTGGAGTGACAAATATTTTGGCAAAAAGATTTCGAGTAGAGGAAGAAAGCGAAGTTTATGGAAAATGTTTAGAGCATTTAATTCATAATGAAATCACCGCCTATCTTTCTTACCAAAAAGATCGAAGAGAATTAACTTTTTGGCGATCGGTGAACGGGCAAGAGGTTGATTTTATCATCGGCAAAGATGTGGCCATCGAAGTAAAATCGAGCAAAACCATAAACGCCAAACACCTCAAGGGGCTAAATGCCTTGAGCGAGGAAATTAAATTTAAAAGAAAAATTGTCATTTCGAGAGAAGACCAAAAAAGAATTCTGGAAAATAATATTGAAGTTTACCCAGTTTTGTCTTTTCTTAAAGCGCTGTGGAATAATGAATTCTAGTGCAAACCCCATTTTCTTCTACGACTCACATTCTAACTGCTCACCCGGAGGGCAGTTACCCGCCCGACTAAATCAAAATCCAAGATGTCGGTAATCTCTATTTGGACCATATCGCCGACATTCACATCTCTTCCGGATAAATCATTGATTAAAACATTGCCATCGATGTCTGGAGCTTGTCCCTCATGTCGGCCCTTAATTAAAAGTTCCGTTTCTTCGTGTGGCCCTTCAATTAAAACATCTAAAATTTTGCCGATATATTTTTGGTTGAGTTCCCGGGCAATTTCTTTTTGCGTTTCATAGAGCATATCAAATCTTCGCTCAATTATTTCCTGATCAACTTTAGGATGTAACTTAAAGGCTGGGGTGCCCTCTTCATCGGAGTATCTAAAAATTCCCAAATGATTAAAACGTGCGCTCCTAACTCCAGCTAGTAATTTCATAAAATCTTCTTCTGTCTCTCCCGGAAAACCCACGATGATTGAAGTTCTAATCACCATACCTGGAATTCGCATGCGAAGCTTGGCAATTCTCTCCAGAATTTTTTCACCGGTGATTGATCTGTTCATGCGCTTTAAAACATGATCAGAAAAATGCTGAACCGGCATATCGATATATTTTGTAATTTTAGAAGATGCCGCAATTTTTTCAATCACCTCATCAGTTAACTCGTCGGGGTAGTAATAAAAAAGGCGAATCCAATCTACTTTTTCGATTTGTTCTAATGAGTCCAGCAGTTGATAAAGATTATTTCCCGGAGCAAGGTCCCGCCCATAATCGGACATGTCTTGAGAAATAAGATTTAATTCACGCACTCCCGACTCCACCAGTTTTTGTGATTCTGCCACGAGCGATTCCACTGAGCGCGAACGAATGCGGCCGCGAATAGTGGGAATAATGCAGAAAGTACAATTGCGATTACAACCTTCAGATACTTTTAACCAGGCCATATAAAAAGGCGAGGTATTCACACGAGGATCATATTCAGTGTGAATAAATTTTGGAATTTCAACAAACGATTTCTTAGAAAGAGAACCATCTTGAAAGGCCTTAAGAAGAGTTACTATTTTATTATATTCGCCAGTTCCAATAATAAGATCGGCCTCAGGCAAGTCATTTTCTAATTCTTTGGTGTATCGTTGGGCCATACAACCAGAAACTACAAGCGCTTCGCATTTTCCCATTTGTGGATTTTTAAAATCGGCAAGTTCTAAAATAGTATCGATCGATTCTTTTTTTGAAGCTTCAATAAATGAACAAGTATTGACAATGATAATCTCGGCATTTTCTGGTTCACTGGAAATTTTAAATCCATCGAGCCCCAAATATCCAAGCATCACCTGAGAATCCACTAAGTTTTTGGAACACCCTAGAGAGGTAAAATAAAAGGACTTATCCACAAATAATTTTTTTCTTGTTGGCACTTGAACTGCGCCCATATTTTCATTGGTCGTCAACATGTCTTTACCCTGCTTTTTTGAGTACTTGGGATGTATCAGCATTTGACGCAATTTTCAACCCACTAGCAGCAAAATATATCTTTAGCTAAAAGCTACCTTTTACTTTCCAACTATACGAAATTTCACGATAATTTCCCCATGAATCTTCTTCTCATCGGACTTATTTTTATTTTTCAAGCATGCGCCAGCAAGTTTGTCCGCCCTCCTTCTGAAAAATTTATTGCAGAAATCACAGACCATATCAAAAAGGGGGCCACTCCCGCTGAAGAAAAAAACGCCGAAGGCATCACTCGAGATTATTATTTGGCGAATGCCCTGATTGTCTCTGATCCACAAAAATCTTGCGAATTATTTTCCCGAATAAACAACCAAGAAATTTACCCCAAAGTTTTTGCCCTTAAAGACCTGGCAATAATTAAACAAATGAATGTGTGCAAAATGAATTCCGATGAGGCCAAAATTTTTTGGAAAAAATACCCCTTTCAAGAGATGCCAACCTGGGCGCAAGAAGATTATTTTAGGGGGGCGCAAACACTCAGCGAACGAAATAGCGATAAAGAATGGTATGCAGAATGGACCTTTAAACTTGCTAAATTTGAAAAGATTCAACCTGATAAAGAGAAATATATTCAAATTAGCATGGCCATCGCACAAAGTTTAAAATTAGAAGAAAAATTTAAGCAATACCAAAATGAACTTATCAAAATTTCACCTCGTTTTGAAAATACCCAAACCAATGTTGAAACAGACCGCTTATATAAAATTGCTTATGACTACGAAAAAAACCGCAAATTTAAAGAGGCCAGAGTTACCTATGAAAAAATAATTCAAAATGATAAAAATGAAATAACGATAAGAATAAAAGCTCTTCAGCGAATCCTTTTTTGCTTCAAAAAAGATAGGGATAATGACAATTATATTTTGGCACGAAAAAGATTTGTACACTTTTTTGAAGATCTAATTAAAAAGTTTCCCGAAGAAAAAAAGTACCAACGATATAAAACTCATTCGGCCCTGAGATTTGCCAGAGCAAAATGGAGCAAAATCGGAAGAGAAGAAGCGAGGCCCTACATTCAAAGTCTTCTATTAAGTTTAGAAAATGAAACCCCAAAATCCAAAGGATTCTTAGCGCAATCTCACTGGCTTTTGGGAAATATGATGCTCGAAGAAAAAAGAAACCAAGAGGCCATGATTCATTTTTCTGACGGATTAAAACTATGCCAAAAAGATCGCCCCCTTTGTCACAATCTGGCATGGTCTGTTGGCCTAGCAAAATATTCACAAAATAAATTCGAGGAAGCAGAGACGGTGATGCGAGAATTTCTGCTAAAAATTAAAAACAGAAGCGAGCATCAACGCTTTATTTTTTGGCTGGCAAAAGCACTTAAAAAAGAAAATAAAATGGACGAAGCAGAGGCCCTCTTTCAAGAGTTAATAACTTACGATGCTTATAGTTATTACGCTTTAATCTCTTACCGAGAACTCAATCAATCGGTGCCGGAAATTGAAGTCGATGACAATGTTGAAAGATTAAAGAATAACGATTTTGAATGGGCCTTGGCCTTAGGTGAAAATAATATCGCTCTAAAAATTTTAGATATAAGCTCAAAAAAAATTAAAACCTCAGAAGAAAGAGAAAAAATAATTCCCCTATACGCAAAACTAGGGGCCTATCAAAATGCCCTGATGGAATTTCAAAAACTTCCAGAAAAATATCGAAAAGAAAATTTTGGACGAAATGCTCCTTTTATTTTTCCCTTTGCATTTGAAACTGAAATTAAAAAAAACTCTCAAAAATTTTCAGTGCCTTACAGCTTGATTGCATCGATCATCAGGCAAGAATCAAGCTTTAATCAATTTGCCAGAAGCCCTGCTGATGCTTTTGGGCCGATGCAACTTATTCCCGAGGCAGCAAAAATAATATCCAAAAAATATAAAATTCCTTATTTAGAAATAAAAGATCTCTACAATCCAGAAATTAATATTGCTCTTGGGGCCGCTCTGCTTCGAGATCTTATGAATGACAATCAATCAAGATTAATTCCCGTAGCGGCCTCATATAACGCCGGTTCTGCTCCAGTTAAACGATGGGAAAATGAAAGACAAAACTCCATTTGTGTCGGCCGACAATGCAATATCGAAGAATATTTTGAAGAAGGCATGAAGTTCATTGAATCAATTCCCTATGAGGAGACTAAAAAATACGTCAAGCTGGTATTTAGAAATATGGTGATTTACCAAGTATTAGAAAAAAAGGAATCACTTCCATTGCCCATTTATTATTTCTATTCTCTCTCGGGCGTGCCCTAGAATCCTTAATTTGAAATTTTAGTTTTTGGTGGCGGATTAAAAATAAAATGATTTTTATTCCAACCTAATTCTGTTTTCATCGATTTAACGGTAAAGGTGGTTTGCCTATCATCGCTATAATTGATCAACACTTTTGAGAGGGATTTAAAATCAGACTTGGCATTTTCCAAATAAAGAAATGCTTCCTTAATTCCCAAATCAGACTTAGAAACGTCACTGAATATTAACTTTTTTCCATCTTTAGTTGATTCAACTTTATAAACATCGTTAGAAGAAAGCCCTTTTCCTAAAGAATCAAAAAATTTTGCCAATACCATTTTCTTATCATTAGACTTAACAGTTAATTCTCCTTCTTCTCCTTCAATAAAAGGGCCCGTATAATACCAACTCTTTTCATTGTTACTGACAAAAATTACTTTATCGGGATTTAAAATCTCAAACCGAATATTTCCAGGATAAAGGTAATCTAAAGTGCCAGAGCTTATTTTTTCTTTTTTATTTATTTTACTTATAAACCGCTGTTCAAAATTAAAGGAGAATGACCTAGGCAAAAAATCAGATGCCCAAGAGGAAGTTACAAATAAAAAAATAAAAAATAATTTCATAAATACCTCAATGCAATTGAACGGAAACGGCCTTAGAAACCCCTGGTTCTTGCATGGTCACTCCATAAAGAGTGTCATTCAGTTCCATCGTTTTTTTATTATGAGTAATCAGAATAAATTGTGAGTCGTGGCTCATTTCCCTAAGTAGCTCGTTAAATCTTCCCACGTTGGCATCATCAAGAGGAGCATCAACCTCGTCTAAAAGACAAAAAGGCGATGGCTTCACTAAAAATATTGAAAAAATTAAACTGACCGCCGTAAGCGCCTTTTCTCCCCCAGACATAAGATTTATATTTTGCATTTTTTTACCAGGAGGTTGTGCAACAATATCAACCCCACATTCTGGGTCGTCAAGGTCAGCGGTAATCCGAAGCTCCGCAAAACCACCACCAAAAATAATTGGAAATACTTTTTGAAATCTAAAATTGACTTCTTCAAAGGCCACCTTAAAGCGTATTTTAGATTTTTCATCAATTTGAGCTATGGCAATTTGCAAATCGTTCAGTGATTTTTTTAGTTCTGCCTCTTGTTCTGCTAAAAAATTAAAACGACTTTTTTGCCTCTCATAATCTTCAATTGCTTGCCAATTTATTTCTCCAAGCCTAGAAAATTCAACTTTATACTCTTTAAATTTAACTTGAGCATCTTTGAGATCCTGGCCATATCTTCGAGTGAACTCATAAACAACGGGTAAAATCTTAATTGGCCCAGTTTCACTTTCTTGGACGTAAATTGAAGAAATATTATTCAACCAATTAATCTCTTCTTCCTGAAAACTTAGATGAGAGGCAATTGTGGACCGCAAATCAACACGATATTTATCAAATATATTTTTACATACTTGTTCTTCTTCAATTAAATGTTGCCCCAATTTAATTTCAAGTTCAACTAACTCTTTTTCAGTTTTAGAAATTTTCTTAAAAAGATCCTTAACCTCATCTTCACGATCCTGCATCCGAAGAAGAAGTTCACTCAACTGATCTTTAAGATGATTCAAATGCTTTTCTTTTGCAGAAAGAAAAGTAGCACACTCTTTGTTTTTTTCTTCTAAAAGGAGCAGCTCTTTTTGTAGAGCTTCACATTCCTTTTCTGTATTTTGAATTATGGTCAAATTTGCGTTCTTTTTTTGAACAAGTCGATTAATTTGTTCTTGGATATCCAGTAACTGTGATTCAAAATTTTTAATTCGTTCTGTAAATGACTTTGCCTCAATTTGTTTTTCTATTAAATCTTCACGTTCTTCAGCATACGTCACTCTCATTGTCGAAAGTGAATCGAGCAAGCTCTCTCGAAGATCAGTTTTTAAATCAATTGTTCCCTTAAGTGTCTGAGTCTCAATTTTAATTTTTTCTTCATCTTCAATTAAAGTAAGCCTTGATTTGGAAATCTCGCTTTTGCGATTTTTTAAAATTTCTAAACGAGAGGTTCCAGATTCAATATTGCTTGCCTTAAAGTCCAGACTGGTTTTCTTGGCCATATAATTTTCTTTAGTTTTTAAATAAATAGTTCGAGAATCCTCTTCGGCAATTTCAATTTCATTGTATTCACTGTTAAGCTGAGTAAGTAAATCTTCAGATGATTGCAAGGCCGCTCTCATTTCTCCAAGCGAAGCCCCAAGTGCAACAATTTTATTATTGCGCTCAACTGCTCCCTGTAACGTATCTGGATTTAATGTCGAGATTGTTTTAGCACCGCCAATGTTTCGAACTAAAAATTTGCCGTCGATGGTGCTAATCGATCGAAATTTTATATTGCTACTTAAATTATTGAACTGTTCGAGAGTTGCCTCCTCTACTAAATAGTGGCCCTTTAAGATCGCCAATAATTTTTCTGCGACACCAGAATCAATCTGAAGCACATCTTCTAGAGCAATAATATTAGTAAGTCCGTTAACCTTTAATCGTTCAATCGTTTCGTTTTCTTCAATCTCAACTTTGTTTTTATCAAATGAAAGAAAATCCACTCCCTTTGAAAAATCAATTACAGATCCTTCAACTAAATCCTCACAAGCATTTTCTTTTATTTCAACCAAGGTGTCTAAATATGTCCCAAAATTCTTTGCACCGCTTTAGTGTATTTATCTTC
>JAHEZZ010000116.1 GCA_023250815.1 Bdellovibrionales bacterium | reverse complement strand
ACCAGAAAACCCTTTAAATCCAAATTTATCGGGGGACAGCTCAGGAGGATTAAGACAATTTCCATTTTTATCTTTCCCTGCGGGACAAGGTATAGAATCCCCTCCTTTCTCAAAATCCATTGGATCAGGATCGGCCGCCTCAAGCAGGGCCTGGATTGATGTCGGATGAAGATCTGATTTGCTTATGCCCAAATCAGATCCGTCGACACCTGTGGAATTTAAAATATTATCTATTTTATCAATATTAGATTGCAACTGATTAATAATGACATAGTTAGTGGCCCCTAGTCCGAAAGCAAAAGCCGCAGCAATCGAGTGCATATAGCCCCTTCCAATAGGACGGCCAATAACTCCTGATGGAAATAATTCTTTTTTCACCATGATAATCCCCATTATCAGACTCACAAGGACAGCGCTCCCGAAGAGTAAATGAGTCCCTGCCTCTGCCGTTGCTTTGGGGATGATTAAATTGGAAATATATTTTTTTAAGCTCTCAAATGGATTATTAAAATCTCTATCGACTGGAACATCTGCCACTGGACAGGCTGGCATCCCCATTGCTTTACAGGAAGCTTGAGTCGCAGCAGGTGTAAGATGAATATTACAATTGGGTGCAAGCCAGCCCAGATTTTGATCAGCTTGATAAGCAAGCAAAAGCGGATAAGCCCCGGGAATTGTCGCACAAGCAGCTAAAACAGGTACGTAGGCCTTCGTCAGTATCGCCTGTTGGGCCTGACATGGAGACATCGGCAAAGGATTATTTGTCCGATACAAGATTGCAGGATGTGATAAATTTAACATATAAAAAGTGGCCTGGGGAGCACAAGTTGCAATTGGTGTGGCCAAAGCAAGAGCTTGAGGTCCTGCTGCTGCTGCTGCTAAAGCACTTGTAAGCCCTGCACTGAAAATAGTTGCTGCCGCAGTTCGTGCAGTAACATCTGCATTTGCCACTAAAAAAGCACTGACCGCTGCGATTGTCCAAGCCGCTCCCGCCGCGGCTTGCAGAATAAGTTTCAAAATGGTGATGTCACGGGCCTTCACGTAAGAGGCCCTTTGAGCTCTTAGTGGCTCATACTGGTCAGATTTTTTATCTTTACATTTATTAGTGATGCTTTTAGTAGTTTCATCTTTTACTTTGTTATTGGGATCATTGTTATCACAATTAACCGTAAGTGTATCTTCTAGCCCGTCAAGAGCTAATGCATATCCAACATAACCAGCAATTTCCGCCGCAACAAATATGACTGCAGCTGCCGTTCCGATGTAAACATCTGCCCCACAAAATGGACTACAGCCAAAGGGTATGCCCACATAAAAAACAGCGAGTGCAAGCATAACGACAAGCCCAATATACCTCTCAGTATAAATAGCAACTCCATGACCATCGCCATTGCTATCAAAGGTATGTTGGGTATTATTCGCCTCTGGTTTTGCTTCAGGCTTTGGATCTGCGGCCTGCACCTGGGAAATAATAATTCCGTGGGCGAAAAATTGTTGCATGTTCTTGAGTTCAAAAATATGCATCCCGAGTAACCCGTACCCCACCAAAAAAAGCATTACATTTTTTAAAAATTTTTTCATAAATCTCAACTCGAATTAAGGGCCACTTTATTTGTCACCTTATCGTCAAAATTTCCCGCTAATATAATTTTACGATGACAACCAAGAGAAGCACTCTCATCGCCCTAAAGATCCCAATCCCAGATAAACAGCTGCCCACAAAAGGAGGCACTTTATACCAATCTCTTTTTATCTCTTAATATCTAGACGGTGAAGTTTTCTTATTTCATCTATTTTACTCTGCTCAATTTCATTGCTTTTTGCCAATTGCCGCCATAGGGAAACGGCCTCTTTTATTTCTTCAACTATTTCTTTCCAATTTTTTATATTCTCTGCCTTGGCAATTTTTTCGAAGTCGTCCATTTTAAAATCATCTTGTTTTCCACCCAATGTCATCTGGTGGGCCATTAACCATTTATTTTTTAGATCGTGACTAAATGTAACATCGTATGCCGGAGATAATTCCCATTCTCCCGTTTGTCTCATTAGAAAACTTATATTTTTTGTATGATCATCTTGATTTCGAGCAATGACATTGAAAACCATTCTTCTAAATAATTGAATTGAATGCTGATGTGAAAGACTCAGTTTTCTTATGATTTGAAATGCCTGCTCATAACTGTAAGTTCCAGGATCATTATAATCAAAGTGAGCAATCGCACACAATGTTTGCATATGAACTTTTTCTCCATTTAAGCGATCAAATCTTTTCGTCATGAAATGTGCACGGCCATTTTCTTTGAACAATTTGCAGTCAGAAATAATTATTCCTGCTTTTTTTGCCATTAGGTAATAGGTATATTCAATTTTTCCAAACCCTAGTGGATCATTTAGTCCCAAGCTTTTTTTTGAAACACCATCAAACTTTAATAGCCAATATTCAAAACCTTCAGGTGCTGACAATTGACCGGAACGAACTTCACCATTATCAGGGTTATAAGCAATAATGGCCTTAGGTCTAGCTCCGCCGGCCGAAGTCCCTACGTTGATAATTTCTTCAAGTGCATCTTTATTTTTTTTCTCATCTTCTCTTAATTCAACATTAAGTTTTTCTCTTGAACTTAAAATATCATTCGCTAGTTTTACCATTGCCGATATTTCAATTGGAACAGACTCAACTTTTTTCTTTTTAAGAATTATTGGTTCAAATTCCAGTGCTCCCATTCCTCTATGGCCAGTATAGCAAAGTCTTTCAATTGAACTAAAATCATCTTTTGATCGCCCCTCTCTCGCTAACCAAGCATCTATAATTTTATTTCCAAAAGCATCTGGCAATGAATCTGCTAGCAATCCTGGCAATCCCCTATATGTAGCTTTATTAAGGGAGGGGAAATTGTAAATTTTATTTTCCACGAGAGGCATTTGCAAAGGAGCTATCTCTAATTTTGATTTCACAAAATTTTTTTCATATTCAAAATTTGCAAATCCTATATCATCCCATGCAACCGCACCAACTGCCTTGTCCCAAATTTTTACAGTAGCGACATTTATTTTTTTTGCCATATTTATACTGATCCCAAATATTATTTACTTTTTCTATTTCCACTTGCTCTTTGACGTGTCCGCCCCTCAAGTTTCGCCAATTGAATTGGACTCAGTTTTGATGGCGGCAAAAAGCTTTCAATTTCCCCTAAAGCATTGAGGCCTCTAAGCACACTTATAAGGGTCATCAAAGTTGTTGGATGGCCCGACTCCATCTGATAGATAACCCTTCTTGATACACCTGCCTTCTTAGAGAGATCTTCTTGTGACAAATTTTTATTAAGGCGCTTCTGCTGAATTCTTTCACCTAATATTTTAATAATTGCCTCATTTGTCATTGAAGATAAGTCCATAATGCAACCTTTTAATCTCATTATATCATATTTATCAATATAATAGGTATATATATACTTATTATCGACATAAAATTAAATTTTATTTATAAGATTATTTGATCCTATTATGTTATAAAAATAGCAATTATAAGCATACTTAATCACATTAATAATTAATAAGACATAACTATATGAAAAGACACTTTTAAAGGCCAGGTAGAAGCGAGGCTGTCGGGATGATTTTAGGATTCACTAATATTTTTAAAATCGATATTTTCAAGCCATCTAATCGCAGAACTGACTTCAATCCCATTTTTGTTTTTTTTTGTTTCAGAAAAATTTGCCACCAGTTGCACTGATTTAATATTGGGGTTTATTTTATTTTCTTTAAAATATTGAGAGTAATGTGCCAGGCTTGGAGTAACCTGAGTATCTGACATTTTGGCCTCAACTAAAAGCACTGGCCTTCGATCAATGACCACTAAAAAATCAACTTCTATTTTTTCTTTGTTTCTGAGATAAAAAAGTTCACCATTCACTCCGTAGAGATCCTCCATTAAATGAATCTCTTTAAGCAGTGCTGTGGCCACTAGATTTTCAAAGCGAGCACCCTCATCTGCCTTAACTTGGCCATTGTCAAAAAAATAAACTTTGGGTTCTTTTAAAATTGATCGAGTGATCTTAGAAGAATACGGCCTGACACTAAAAATCACATAAAGATCTTCTAAAATACGAATCCAATTTTTTACCGTTTTGGGATCTACTTCTAAATCTCTTGCCAGAGAACTAAAAGAAATTCCGCCACCTACACGATCTTTCATCAAAGCGATTAAAGTTTCTATTCCGGTAATATTTTTAACTGTTTCTAAATCAATTAAATCTTGCCTTAAAATAACATCGAGATGAGATTTTCTAAATCTGGCAGCATCGGTTTCTTTTAATGAAGTAAATGCTTCCGGAAAACCACCTTGTTTTAAAAGTTTCTGAAAATTCTCTTTGGAGTTTCCCTGCCCCTTCAATTCTTTCAGATCTAAAGGGTGCAAACGATGCTCAAAAAAACGCCCGGCCAAGGAATCTCCAACTTTTTTATAAGTATTTAACTTAGCACTTCCAGTTACTAATAAGTGGGGCCTTACTTCTCGATCATAAATACCTTTTAACCAAGATTTCCATTTTGTTTTTTTATGTAGTTCATCAAAAATAATCACTTCTTTGTTCCAATTCCAATCTTGTTTTATTATTTTCGCCCGATCTTCTATAATATCAAAATTTAAATAATCAAAATTAGAAGTAAGCAATTTAGATAAAGTAGTTTTTCCCACTTGCCTTGGCCCACTGATAAAAACAATCTTCTTTTCAAGGTCTTTTTTAATTTGCTCGATTTGCTTTTTAGATCTATAAATCATTTTTTAATTATAAGGACCCTATTCCTTTTTAGTCAAGACCAAAAAGGAATAGGGTCCTTGTAAAATATCTTTTTTTTTATTTGGCCTAAAAAAAAATTGCTCAACTAAGGCCTTCCATTCATTTTGATAACAACGTCATACTATTCGTATTTTTAACTAAAATATCTTCTGGCACCCAAACAGTTCCTTTTTCAGACTCACAATCATAATTGTAAACAATCGCCGATGGCGGAGGTGGGGTAGAGGTGGTAGCGGCGGGTTTAATTTTTAAATTATTAGGTGGCGTCACAGGAGGTTGTGCAAATGCCCCACACCCTTGTCCCCATGAATTTTGTAGCTGGTATTCCACCTTTCCGTCTTTACACCTATAACCAATTACATTTAGTTCATGCATCGCATGTTTCTCTACGCCTCCTTGACAGTTCATGCCAAAATCACTGTCAGCTTTTCGATTAGACATAAATGCGGTACAAATCGACAGCATCACGGGGTTTCCCTTCCCTCTTTTTAACTCGTTCTCAATTATCTTCCTAAAAGACTTTTCAGCTTGGGCCTGAATATCTTTGGCCGTAATCTTGTTCTTCTGGGCAGAAACTCTAATATCTTTTTCTGCAGTTTCTTTTAATTGAATTTCATTGCAGGTCATAGAGGGGGGAATTTCCAGGCGATAGGGATGTGGCGAAATTGCTGAATCCATGATGCACTCAGGAGCAACTATACCTAAAAAATATTCTTCCATCGGATTAGATATGCTTGCAAGCGCCTTAACGAGAGTATCTGCAGGAAAAGAATCTTTTGTTAAGACTCCAAGCTTGGCAATTACACTATCTAACGCCTTACCCATCTGGGCCGGCAAACATGCACCCGTGGACTGATAATAATGTTCTGTAATATTACCAGCGGTCTTTAAATCGACCCAAGCTCTGTACTCCGGACAATGGGAACTATCTAAACAGCTAATGTCTTGGGCCAACTCTTTTTGTAACTGCTTCTCGCTCATCGCTTCGGGTATAACGCTGCTATTATAAAAAATTTCAGAAGGAAAATTTTTATCATTTCTTAGAGCAGGAATATCGGAAAGCGTTTTTAAAAAATTACGCAAAGGCCCTGGTGAACCTTCGGCCCCCATTAGCAATGCTCCTTTGCCATCCTTAAAAGTGTTCATCATCTGTGGTATATAAATTGTGTTAATTTTTTCTTTTATTTTTTCATTTATATTGCAGTCAATTATCTCAATCCTAGAACCCGATGTAGCATCCCCTCCCAAAATTATTACATCTTCCCCAGCTTCACCAATCGCTGCTATTTTTTCACGGGCAAGTCTAGCTTCCTTTTCAGCATGAGTAATTAAAAGCGCTAAATTATCGATAGTTTCCTTCTGATATGGCAGTTGAGTTAGCAAGGAATCTCGCTGAGATTTTAATTGTAAAATTGCCAAACTAGAATTTTTGAATTTTTCGTGTTGAGAAACACAAAAAGCTACTAACTTGCTTGCAAGATCGGTATCTAAATCGACTACTGGTTTACAAAATGTTTTGTTTAAGTTTTTTTGATTCACAAATATTTTTTTTAATTCTTCAGAAAAACGTTTGGCCTCTTTGGGGTTAGACTTTTTAAGTTTATTGAATTGGTCATAATACTCAGACATCGCACGCATTACTTCTCCCTGACCATCGGAGTTCGCAAGGTTTTCGATAGGAACACTTTCTCTGGTGCACAGATAATTTGGGGCCCTTTTTTTCACCACATTAAATGCCTCACAACTAAACCCACCGTCTACAAAAGTGCTTGTCCCCTCTGAACCTGCACTTGGTAATATCGTTGCAGGTTTTCCTTTATGGGCATTTACTCCATACAAAATTGCCAATTGCTGATAAGAAGCTGGGACGCCCAAATTTGCCTCTAATGCAAGTGAAAGTGCGTTTGCGTAGCAAGTTCCCAGCCCATCTTGATCTTGCACCTTCGTATTCGCCAAACTACCTCCTTCCGACCTTAAACTAAAATCTTTGGCATCCGCAGCTGTTGGATTTTTGCAATTAATTTCAGCATCGGAAACAGAAGCAACTAGGAAAGAGGAAAAAAATATTAATAGGCCAAATCCCTTATTTTTGAGCATTCACCATTCCATAATAATAAAGTGTATCGCTAGAAACCATCGAACCATCACTTAGCTCGCAAACAGTGCTGCTATTACCATTGTGATCTTTAGCAAAATGAACGACTCCTTTGACTGATTTTTTACACAAAACACTACCGGGGTTTTTTCCGCCCGCTAAATCCAAATCGGATAAATCTGAAAAAGAAACAACGCCAAGTGCTCTTAATGCCTTACATGCAATCTTGTGATTATTCTCTGAAATATCGTCACCGCAATTGCTGGTCACGGTAAGAATTTTATTTTTGTTAATAAGAAACATATAATATTTGCCATTAATCAAATAAGCTTTGAAACTTTTTGAAACCAAAGATTCAATTTCTTTATCCATTTCTGATCTAGATTTTGTTATTTCTGCTTGAGCAAAAATGTTAAAGGCATAAATGAGACAAAAAATAATAATGAAAAATTTATTCACACCATTTCCGAATAAAAAGATGCTTGCATATTTTAGCATCAAGAGAGGAAAAAAAGGATAAGAAGACATAAACGACCTTCCTTCTTTAAGAGTTTATCTTATGTGGCCTGATTCTTTTTGGGAATTATTAAAAATAAGGGGAAGAAAGTTAAATCATAAACCCCTGCAACGGTTACAAAATTTTTTAGAGTCTCAAAGAAAGAGGCCCAATGCCCCAAAAAGTGGGCAGGGCCCAACCCCTCCCCATTGGGAATAAAACCCAATCTCAATAATTTAAAAATCAGTCCTTATATCCGAGCAATAAACTCCGATACGTTTTAAAATAGAAGAGTATTGAGGTTTCCCTACCGGAAAACTCAAGCGTGATGAGTATATATTTATGGAGCAAAGGCCACGGGTCTTTATTTATTTGGCAATTTTGCATTTTTTAGAGCCACTCTCTAAAATCATCTATTTTAAAATGAACACTCGCTTTCCTCTCTCGTTGATTATGGAAAATGTTTTAGCGATTGAAGGTTTTAAAAATAACTTTGAATTTTGGGGGCTTTTTCCACTGGCCGGTTTTTGCCTGATTTATTTGCGCCGCTGGAGTTATCATCTTTTTCTTTTTATTCAAGGCTACTCAATCAACGCCATTATCAATTACCAAGAATACACTTGGCCCTTTATCGCCAAAGTTCCCCTGGCCACTTCGGTGCTTATCCTGCTGTTTAATTTGAGTGCCATTATTTATATTCTTATTCCCGTTAACAGGGCGCCTTTTTTCGATCGCCGTCTTCGCTGGTGGGAGACCAAACCAAGATTCGGCGCCATTATTCCGATCGACTTGATTTCCGCCAAGGGAGAATTTACCAGCACAATTTTAAACATCAGTCATTCGGGAGTTTTCATCGAAAATATCGAAGGCCCCGACA
>JAHEZZ010000115.1 GCA_023250815.1 Bdellovibrionales bacterium | reverse complement strand
GGAAGTTCGCTGACAAAAAAATTAGCAGCTGAAGGACATCACATCATTGCTGTTGATTTAAAAGCATTCAAGAATTCCTTTCATTTAAAAATTAGCTCCTATATCTTTGATCTTGCAAAGACAGCAGAAATCACCGGTCTCTGTGAAACCATTTTAAAAGAACATGGCCCGATAGATATTTTAATTAACAATGCAGGAATAGCTCATATCAAAGGTTTCTTAGAAGAAGGACTTGAGCGTTTTAATCTAGCGATGAAAATTAATTTTGAGGCGGCAGTGGTGCTCAGTTATTTCTGGCTTCCCCACCTCGAAAAGAATGGCGGAATGCTGGTTAATATCGCCTCTATCGCAGGCCTAGTCGCACCTGCCTGTATGAGTAGTTACACTTCCAGTAAATTTGCACTGGTGGGATTTTCTCGCTGTCTGCAAGGTGAGCTTGCGGCCAGATCATCCCAAGCATCTGTACTTTTAGTTTCTCCCGGATTTGTGGAAACTCCGATCATGAAAATAGGGCAAAAAGATGGCCTTCCCGATATTCTCAAATACATTACCACTTCTCCCGACTCCTGTGCGCTAGAAATAATTGCCGCCATTCACAAGAAAAAAAAATTTATCACTCCCGGGATTTCGGGAAAAGCAATGGCCATGATAAATACTGTTGCTCCAGGACTTTTTAACTTTATCAATATAACAATGGTAAAAAAACTATTGCTCTCGGACGGGGACAAAAAATAATCTGGACTTCATTGCTTCTTTGGGCCAATTTAGCGCCGTGAAATCATCTTTTTATCAGTACAGCTATCCAGAAATGCAAGAGCTTCTTTTGCAAAATAATCTCTCGCCTTCTGGAGCTGATTTGCTTTTTTGGTGGCATTACCGAGTTAAAAGCACCCACCCCTGCACAGAAGATTTGGCACTAAAAACACAAAAATTTTTAAAAGAAAATATCAGCTTTGATTTACCTACGATCGACAAAGTTCATGAGTCAGAAGATCGCACAGTTAAATTTTTATTTCGCCTCTCTGATCTTTATAAAGTTGAAACTGTACTTCTCCCTTTTAATCAAAAATACACTATCTGTTTATCCACTCAAGTCGGTTGTGCCATGAACTGCTCCTTTTGTTTTACCGGAACCCAGGGGTTAACACGAAATTTATCCACCGATGAAATCGTCGGGCAATTTATCGGTGCCTACCGCTGGCTAAAAAAAAATCGGCCAACGGAAGCAAAGGTTCTCAATATTGTTTTTATGGGACAGGGAGAACCGCTACATAATTTTGATTCGGTAAAAAAGGCAACTGAAATTTTTCTCACTCATCGAGGCCCTGCCCTTGCATCCCTTAGGGTGACCATTTCCACTTCTGGTTATTTGCCAGGCCTCAAACGCTGGACTTCTGAAATGCCTGGAGTCAATATTGCGCTCTCTCTCCATTCTCCCTTTGAAGAAAAAAGAAATAAACTTATTCCTATCAATCAGCGCTATCCTTTAAGTGAAGTTCTGGAATGCCTCGATCAAATTCCCATGAAAAGAAAACAATTTGTCACTTACGAGTATCTGCTGATTAAAGATTTTAATGATGGTGATGAAGATGCTCATGCCACCGGGAAGTTGTTAAAAGAAAAAAGAGCAATCATAAATCTCATCCCCTTTAATCCTTTTCCCGGAAGTGAGTATCAAAGGCCGGCATTTGATCGGGTGGAAAATTTTAGAAAAATTCTTGCCGGGTACAACTTGCCGGCGATGATTAGGGGAACCAAAGGCGACGATATTCTCGCCGCCTGTGGGCAACTCAATACAGGAAAACTCAAAGGTGAGGAGAATAAAAACTATTTTTTACTAGAGGCATCTTTACCTTGAAGTTGAGCTTCAGCATCTCTTCTCTCCATATCTTTCACACTCTGCGAATCAAAGACTTCTCTGGCATATTTGTACAAGTCAATTTCTTCCCTTAACTTGGCAAGATCAGTTTCTATCTTGGCCAACTTGGCAGTATTTTTAGCTAAAAGTGGACGAATATTTATTCGCTCATATCTCTCTTTAAACCTTGCAATACACGCACTATTAATCTCTATCTTTAAGCAGCTCTTAAAATTTGGATCCTTTAAAATTTGTGAATAATAGGCAGTCGCCCCTTCATTTAAAAATTCCTCATTACAGCTTATATTTCCATAACTATAACCACCAGGCTGCCACGATACATTATTTATTTCCTTGCACGCTTTGAACTCTGGATCATTTAAGATTGCACGATAATCGGTAGGCTTAGATTTAATATTGGTAAATTCGATAGTGCAATCATATCGACCACGCAGAGAAATACAGGCCGAATATTGATCATCCTTAATGAGCTTATCATAATCGATAAAAACATCCTCAGCGTGGGACTGATTTGATATCGACAATATGGCAGAAAAAAGACTTAAGGCCATTAAGCAAATAAATTTCATAAAACCATCCTTTAATTTTTTAGTACCAATGGCCTTAAATGATGCAAAGTTTTGGCCAAAAAGATAAAAGAAATATCGCAGAGTTAGAGTACTCCCCTTGTAAGGCCAGGCCACATCTGTCTCATTTCTAGGCGATTTTTAGTCTCTTTATCCCGAATTGAATCGAATTAAAGGTACGTACGCAACGCCGTTTTGGAACTCTAAATTATGGTGAAAAAGTAGCTTGTAAACGTTTTTGTATAATGGACAATTCAATATCTGAAACGCTTCCCAAATTTTCAATGAATCTTTCTTTTGAAACAGATCGAATATGTTCAATACATGCTTGCCCTTTTTTATTCTCAAATTGTATTTCAATTCTTGTTGGCCAATTTTTAAGCTGAGTTGTCATTGGTATAACTATAATTGTTAAAAGAGCTTCGTTCATTGTCTTTGGACTAATGATAATGCAAGGACGAATTCCATCTTGCTCACTTCCTTTCGTCGGATAAAGTTTTATTTTCCAAATATCACCACTTAGAAACATGTCCACCTTTATCCAAATCAGCATCCATCCATTCTTTGTCTTCTTTACTTAATTCATTTGCCCCCTCAAATTTCCATTTTGAATTATGGGGCAATGGAGTTTCAAGTAAAACTTTCTTGTTAGCAATTTTTGTTAATTCCAAAATATCACCTTCAAAAAGTTCTAACTCTTCTTGGATTTCTTTTGGCAAAATCACCCCGAGTGAATTGCCCACTTTTCTAACTTTTAGTGCCGTCATAATTATACTCATCACCTTTGGGTTTTCCGCTACGGAAAACCCCGAACCGCAAAGCATCATCTTCGCCATTATTAATTATAACATTAGTTATAACACAGATCAAGCACGCCAAAATTAATAATAATTTCAAATATTTAGATGTAAATTAACAAGAGTACCTTCTGCCAACATCAGGGTGAGAGCTCCGTAGGGGTGGGTCAGCGGAATTTTACCAGCAAGAGAAATTCTTTATGATGAGAGGGGACTACTCTTTTGAGGGTTAGGATGGGATGAAATAGCGCCAATTCTCTCTCTATTTTTGGCCATTCTTTGAGGAAAAACTCTTCGCAATTTCGCCAATCGGTGAGCTTTACTGTCCACACTAAATACTGCCCGCCACCTTTTTTAAAATCACCCAGGATTTTTTTCAGGTAAAGAATTGTTTCCGATGGCCTTAAATTTACATCACAAAAAAGCAGTCGAGGATTATTTAAAAAGATGCCCCAATCTTTTGCCTTTAATTTTTGCATAGCAATTGGGTGATGATAAAATGATCTTGAAAATTGCTCAAGATTTTTTGAAACTTCCCCTGGATCAACTCCAAATACCTTGGCCCCTCTTTCACAAAAAAGAAAACTCGCTCCTCCTGGTGCACATCCAATTTCGATGACCTCTTCATCTTTTTCTAAGGGATCGCCAAGTTCAGAAATAATCTGCAAATACTCCCAGGCCTTAAGATAGGCCCTAGAAGGAGCAAGATCTGGCATTGAAAAAGGAGACTCTTCAATATTTTGATTTAAAAGAGAGAACAGTTTTTTATCATAACTTCCAGAGTAGACAAAATCTTTAAGAGAAACATTAAAAGCAATATGGCCCGTCGGGATTTCAAAAATTTTTGGCGTATTGACTGGAAATTTTCCATACATAGGGCCAAAAAAAGAGGCCAACAGTGGAGCAATTTCAATCTTGGATTTATCTTCTTCTTTTTTATAAAAAAGAATATTTTGATGAGCAAAAGAAAAAGTCAAAAAGGGGAAGCGAGACTTCACTTCCCGTTTAAGCAAACTGATTAATTCCAACTTGGTTACAAAAAAATAAAACTTCGGCACTATTTTAAAGATTTTAAGGCCGCTTCGTAGTTCGGTTCGTTGGCAATTTCTAAAACTTGCTCAGAGTGCAAAACTTTATTATTTTCATCAAGGACAATAACCACTCTTGAGCAAAGCCCCGCTAAAACAGAATCACTCATTTCTACTTTGTAATCTTTAGAAAAAGTACTTCGAAAAGTGCTTAAGGCCTCAGCATTGGCAATGCCTTCAACTCCACAAAATCTTTTAAGAGCAAAAGGGAGATCCGCTGAGATGTTGAGAATAACCGTGTTGCTAAAATCACTGGCGTCTTTATTAAATTTTCGAACACTCATAGCGCAAGTTGGAGTGTCGACGCTAGGAAAAATATTGAGAACTTTTCTTTTCCCTTTGTAGGTCTCAAGAGTGACTTCGCTTAAATCCGTTTTAACCAATTTAAATGCCTGGGCCGTTTCGCCTTTTTTTAAAATATCACCGACAGTTGTTACTTTATTTCCCTTAAGAGTTATACTGGCCATAAATATCCTTTTTTAACATTTGTATTAGGACGTATCCTAGAAACAGTATGGATGGTGTTAGACTTTTTGTCCAATGACTAAGTTTGATTAAGCTGCATCACCAACTCTTTTATTTCATCTATATCTTTGGCGTCAGGAATTTCAATTTCTTTTCCCATCTTTTGTGAAAGCAATTGAACGTTATGCATACAGAGCGCACGCATTGCAGTTATAAAAGCAGCATTTGAAACACATCTTTGATAAAATTCTAAGGCCTCGTCATAAAGCAAGGGTTCATTATCCCAACTTTCTCGAAGTCGCCCAAGAGAAGTTGAAAGCTCGGCCAAAGCAATGTGCGGTTCATGTGCATTTTTAAGTAAATGAGTTTTAGAGGGAAGAGAACTTAGAACTTGCCTTTGCAAATAGCGTAAACGCTGCAATTTATTTTGAAAATTTAAATCTACGATTGCAAACGATAGACCGCCTGGCACTTGCTCATTGTACTTTTTCTCAAGATGCAAAGTTGAAACTTCTTTTGGCAAGAAATCTCGACCTTTTATAAAAATGTTAGAAGAGGAAAAAAAGACCAGAAGCATTGATAAAAAAAATAATATTTTTATTTTGTTTTTTACTATCATTTATTTGGCCCTATCCGTTCAGAGTAAAAATTCCAATCGCAAGTTTCAGATTCAGTTGAGATGGCAGTTTTACAAATTGGTTCATAAGCATATTTTTCTTTTCCCACTCGTCGACTGAGCGAATCCAATATAAGAAGATTCATTTTTTCTTTTTCAAATAGCGTGCATGTCTTGCAAGTGCGAAGCAAAATTTTTGCCACTTCTGCACCAACGGTATAAGGCCCATTAGTATTAAAATCACAGGCAAAAGCGCCAGAATAGCTATGACCTTTGGGACACCTGGTATGCAAAAAACCCAATGAATTGCCATTACCATCACTATGCCTGGCCTCATGAAATAAAATGCTTAATCTTAAGATGCGATTAGAGAAGGCCTCGACGTTACTCGAATTAATCAAATATTTGACATCATCTAAAGCACTGCCTAGTTGAATAACTCCCACTCGGGGTGAGTTAACAATAATTTCAGAGTGAGACAAAGTCCCACTTCGCATTTTTAATTTGTAGCTCACATGCTGAAGTTTGCCGGTAAAATAAATGGGGGTTCCGATGTTTGACATAAATTTTTCGCTCGACTCTTGGAATGTCGATTTTCCTGAAAGGTCATTTTCAAGTTGTAATGATTCTGTACCAAATGAAAAATAATCATAACGGGGAAAATCTAAGGCCTGGGGAAAATCAACATCTGTTTTATAAACTTTAATTTTATTAATAAGTTTTTCGCTACTGGTATCTTTGATAAAAAAATGAATCCGAGAGTAAATCCAATTTCTAAATTCATTTTTACTTTTTGTTTGATCCACATGATAGGGAATACCAAAAATCTCACTTTCTCTTTCCGACAAATCTGGAATTTCAACTTTATCTAAGAAATTAAAATCCTGTTTAATCATTTTCTGTAAATCCCGATCAATTGATCGCTCAAAAAGAAGATACTTATGGACGCCCAAGATAATTTCTTTTGCCCTTATTTTGGGTGATGAAATAAAAAGAAAAAATGACAAAAAAATTGCCGTCTTAAGTGCAAAATATTTTTTTTCCACCGCTCACCTCTAAAATATTATCTACGATAACACACCAACGTGCGCACTGCGCAAAAATGTTCTGATGGAGTATTTTTTTTACGAGGTAAATAATTGATATTATAAAGTTCTATTCTGTCTCACTATTTCTTTTATTGCGTCATTTAACTCTTCTTTGTTCGTCAATTGGTCGATTTCTAACAAGGCAGATAAAAGACTCTTCAACTGCACATCGCTTTTTGGCCCTGCTAGCAAAAGATCAACACCATTTTGCAAATTAAAAAAAAGGGCAGAAGAAATGGGGCCCAATGACAAGGAAATACCAGGGAAAAAATGCGGCAAGATATCTTTTTTTAAATTCTCTATCACTTTATATTTCCAGTCTTTTTTTTCTTTAGTCCACCAGGGCGCCCAAGAACGACAATCGTCTTGGTGAAAAACTCTTTTCTCATCCACTGATCCCGCCAAAATTCCCTTATCTAAAGTTCCCCAAGACATAAAAGAGATATTTTGAGAATGAAGTTGCTCTACAAATTTTTGCTGCTCGAGATTAGACCAAATATTAAATTCTGATTGCACAACTTCGATTGGGATAATTTCCTGTGCTTTTTTTATTTCATCAAAATTGGTATTGCAAAGACCAACATGATTAATTTTTCCCTGATCTTTGGCCTTCGCCAAAACCTCTAAAGTCCTGCGAATATCGACTTTGGGATCGGGCCAATGAATCATATAGATGTCAATATAGTCGGTCTGCAAGGAGCGCATTGAAGCTTCTAACATGCTCTCTATAATCTTTGGATCGTTACTCATATTCACTCGTTTATTAGAGTGCCAAGTAACTCCTCCCTTACTTACAAGACAAATCTTCTCACGACATTTTTTGAAGTGGCCACCGAGACGTTCTTCAGACTTTCCAAAACCATAAATAGGCGCAGTATCATAAAGCCAAATGCCATAATTTTTAGCATGATCGAGTAATTCATCTGCCTCAGAATCAGAAAGAGGGCCAAAGCCATACCCACCACCCTCACCGCTCAGTGCTCCACCGCCAAATCCCAAGTCGGGAACAAAGGGAGAATGTGATGATCTAAATTTATCTTTTAATTTTTGCAGTAAATGTGTCATATATTTCCTCACATTGGAGTATAGTATGTTTGTACAAAATAACAATGATCAAAACTCAGTAACCTTGCTCATTTTTGCCTATCAAAAGGAAGCACAAGTTTTTATAGAAAAACTAAAACTTTCATCCCATAAACTAAATTTACCCGCTCGCTGTAATCTGAAACTATTTAAGAACCAAGAAGAATCTCTCTTTTTGGCGATAACCGAAGAAGGAGTTTTGAATGTCACAAGCGGACTTCCCCTTTTGCTTTCTTATTTATCGGAACAAAAAATCTCCCTGAAAATAATTGTCAATTTGGGCCTTGCTGGATCTCTTAAAAGCGGCCTCATAAAAAATCAATGTTATGAAATTTCCCATGCACTTTATCAGAGGGGCGACCCTGAAAAAGGATTAGATTTAGAATTTCATACTTATCAATCAATGGGGCCAAGAGGAATCAGTTGTCTCACCACTGACCATCGTATTAACAATAAGGGCCAAGCAGAAATTCTTCGCACGGTAGGAGATATTGTCGATAGAGAGCTTTGGGCGATTGCCCACTTCGCTCATCTTTTTAATATCCCTTGGATTTGTGCCAAAGTTATTTCAGATTTGCCGCTAGATTCTGGCCATCCAGAATCACTCAACATATGCCAGGTGGTAAAAGAAGAGGCACTAAAATACTCGCAAATCCTTTTTGATTATTACTGCCAAAATTTCATCCAATACCAGGCCCAAACTCA
>JAHEZZ010000252.1 GCA_023250815.1 Bdellovibrionales bacterium | reverse complement strand
GGAAAAATGTATGCCATCATGCGGGCCCCTGAAGAAATGATTCGTGAGGCTTGCCTTCAATCTTCTGATTCAAAATTACAAGTGATGCCGGCCAATTTTAATGAGCCCTCGCAAATTGTCATTTCTGGACACAAAGAGGCCTGTGAAAAGGCGATCACTTATTTAGAAAAAAATTGCCAACAAAAATTTCGCTCAATTGAACTTAATGTTTCCGCCCCTTTTCATTCTGGTTTGATGAGAAGTGCCGCTTTAAAATTAGAAAAATTTTTTGAAACTATTCCTTTTTACAGCAATGACATTACCTATTTGGCCAATATTGATGCTGCTGAATACCCTCCCCATACCGCCCCTGAAATTATCAAAAAAAATCTTATCGATCAGGTGGCCGGAAGTGTACTTTGGTCTCAAAGTATCAAAAAACTTCCCTCTCACATAAAATGTTTTGAAGTGGGCCCTGGAAAAGTTCTTACCGGACTTGCTAAAAAAATTAATCCTGATCTTCAAGTCTATCCGCTAGATTCTGAAGATGCATTTGCTAAAATTGGAGAATTTTTATTATGAGCGTAAATTATCCTGACTTAAAAAATAAAATTGTTCTCATTACTGGTGCTTCAAGGGGAATTGGCAAAGCAATAGCTCTTCACCTTGCCGCCCAAGGCTGTCATGTCGTTTTTAATTACCGAACAAGCGATGAAGAGGCAAAAAAACTTTCCGCTGAATTAGAAGCAATGGGTGCCAGTAAAGTTTCCCCATTGAAATTTGACGTTAAGGAAACAGCGAAGGCGCAAGATTCTATTAACACTTTTGTGAAAGAAAATGGGCCCATTTCTGGCCTCGTCAATAATGCTGGAATTTCCAAAGATCAACTTATTTTACGAGTAAAAGAATCTGATGTAGATGAAATTTTGGCAGTTAATTTAAAGGCCCCCATTCTCCTTTCAGCACTTCTTTCAAGGCATTTTTTAAAAGCGGAAAATGTTTCTGTGGTTAACGTCTCATCCATTGTAGGCCTAATGGGCAACCCCGCCCAATCGCTTTATTCCGCCTCAAAATCGGGCCTTATTGGATTAACTAAATCGATGGCCAAAGAACTGGCGGCAAAAAATATTCGCTGCAATGCCATTTGCCCGGGTTTTATTGAAACCGATATGACTCACTCTTTAGAGCAAGGGGTTAGGGAAAATTATTTAAATTCTATTCCTCTAGGAAGAATGGGATCAGCCCAAGAAGTGGCCTCATTAGTTTCTTTTTTACTCAGCAAGGCCTCCTCCTATATAACCGGAGAAGTCATAAAAATTGACGGTGGCCTTTACATCTAAGGTTGACCTTTGAAAATGAAATGTCTATATTTGACACGCTTATCTTAAATTTTTAGATTAATACTTTGCGCAGTGGTGCAAAAAGGAGCTCATAATGGAATTACAAGAAAAAGTTATGAAATTAATTAGCGATGCAACTAAAGTTGATTTAATGAAAATTACTCCAGATACAAGTTTTGTTGATGACCTCAATCTCGATTCACTAGATATAGTTGAGTTAATGATGAAAATGGAAGACGATTTTGGTGTAGAGATTCCAGAAGAAGATGCTGAAGGACTTAAAACAGTTAAGGACGTTGTCAGCTATTTGCAAAAAAAGCAATAATAGAAAAAGAATAAACTAAAGAGGCCCAACTTTGGGCCTTTTTTTTTGGGCCCCTCATATCTCAAGCTAAAAGGTAAAGACATGCCGGTTGGACATAGAAGAGTTGCGATCACGGGGATGGGTGCAATCTGCGGGCTTGGCCAGAACCTAGACACCGTTTGGAATTCTATTCTCCAAGGGAAGTCGGGAATTTCTCCCATTTCTGCATTTGATACAACTGATCTTCCCATAAAAATTGCCGGAGAAGTAAAAAATTTTAAAATTAGCGAAAAACTAATCGCCGAAAGAGAGCACGCAAAATACGATCGCTTTGTTCATCTTGCCTTACATTCTGCGGATGAAGCTATGAAAAATGCCAACATTGATTCTCTTCCCTACCAGGCGGAAAAAATAGGTTGTATCTTGGGTGTGGGCATGGGCGGCTTTCCATTAATCGAAGCAACTTCAAAAATTTATTTAGAGAAAGGTTCTCGTAGAGTATCGCCTTTTTTTATTCCCTCTATCATTCCCAACATGGCGCCAGGTTTAGTTTCCATTCACTTTGGACTTAAAGGAATAAATTATAATATTGCCAGTGCTTGTGCTTCGGCCACTCATGCCATTTCAGCTGCCGCTTATGAAATCATGCTAGGAAAACATGAGATGATGGTAACAGGAGGAGCGGAAAGTGTTATTTGCGCTTTGCCTATTTCTGGCTTTGCTTCCATGAAAGCACTTTCAAGAAGAAATGATGAACCCTCCAAATCATCTAGACCTTTTGATAAAGATCGAGATGGTTTTGTCATGGGTGAGGGCGCAGGCGTACTCATTTTAGAAGATTTAGAAAAAGCGCAAAAACGTGGCGCTAAGATTTATGCGGAGGTTGTCGGTCATGGATCAAGTTCCGATGCCTATCACATCACTGCTCCAGAACCGGAAGGTGAAGGTGCGGCCTTATGTATGAGAAACTGTTTAAAAAACGCCGG
>JAHEZZ010000251.1 GCA_023250815.1 Bdellovibrionales bacterium | reverse complement strand
CAAATGTTCACAGACGCAATAGTCACCCCGACCGTCGACAATCCCGATTCCTTACCTAAAAGAAATTATGCGCTTCGCTTTTTTTGGCATCTTATTTTCTTGCACCATGCACCTCATCCTATCATCGAACATAAAATGCAATGGCAGGGATGTAAGGATCAAAGCAAAGAATTGATGCTAATACTTTTACAGCGAAGACCTCACACCTTCAAATATCAATTCTCTGAAAAATGCGATGTCCAAGGCGAAATTGTGGTCGATCAAAATTTGAAAGGGCAATTAAATCTTGAGACTAGGAATTATGGCCCCTATAACCATGTTGAGGCCAAGGGAGAAATAAAATTATCCCAAGAAGGCATGGCAATTAAAATAATAATCTCTGTCGATCAGTCTAGTCTTAAGGGGGCGAGAGGAGAGACAACTCTCAAAGGCGAATATCTACTACGCTATGACCCCATCGCCAATAGCAATGAATTTCAAGGCCTAGGTGGGAAAATTATTTATCAAAAAATTATGGGCCAAGAAATTAAATAAAAATGGATATCACCAAAGCGGAGGCATAAAATATTCGCATATGCCCATACGATGGAATCGTTCCTTTTTGAGATGTTCGCCTCTTTCTCCAGAAAGCAGAATGGCACGTACAGGATTTAAAATCTGGGCCATATAAAAGAGGGAATGGGAGGCCTTAGTTTCTTTAAGCTTAACTTCAATTAGGTCCACAGCTTTCCCATCGACAGTGTACAAAAAGTCGACTTCTCTTTTTTCCCTATCCCTTAAGAAAAAAAGATCATGTTTTTCCCCTGTATAATTTTGTAAAAAACGACAGCGTTTTATCAAATGAGTGGCCACCAAATTTTCGAGGATAACCCCCTCATCGCCAATGACATCGGCATTGTCGTAAAAGTAGACTTTAAAAGGTTTCTGAACTGATCTGGTTATTTTTTTTGTATATGGCCTGATTACAAATATCAAATACATTCTCTCAAATACTTCAATCCATTTTAAAATGGTAGGAGATGTAACTTGAATATCCCTGGCCAAATTGGCGACAACGACTTCACCTCCGACTCTCTCGCGCAAAAGTTGCAGCAAAATGCCCATTTGCTGAATATTGCGAATTCCCTCAAGATCGCGGATATCATCCCGAAGAATTTTTTGGAACCTTTCTTCCCGCCATCTTCGCGACTCCCGCATATCATTGTCAAAAAATGGTTCGGGAAATCCCCCTACTGTCATTAAACGCTTAAATATTTCTTTTTCGGTGAGCTTGGGTATAAAGGCCTTTTCGTCTAAGGAAAACGGGTGAAGTTCCCAGTGGTGATAACGACCTAAAAGGGAATCGCCACCTCTGCGATAGACATCTAGCCGCGCACTCCCTGTCACTAGGAACTGGTGGGCATCTTTTTGGGTATCGTAAAACCCTTTAACCATATTTTTCCACTTGGGGTACTTGTGAATTTCATCCAACACGATTAAACGGTCTTTTTCATACCAGCTCTGCTCCAAAATCTTTTTTTGATCTTTTAGGCCGTCCCAATTTAAATAAATACCGGAGTCTGATTTTTCAATAATATTTTTGGCCAGAGTAGTCTTTCCAACCTGGCGTGGGCCGCCTAGGAATACCATCTTTTTTTCAAGGTCTTTTTGAATGTACGGGGTAAGATATCTCATACATACAAATATATGGCCTACTATATTTTTGTCAAGACAAAAATATAGTAGGCCATATATTTGTCGGGCACAAAGAAGTCGTAGTTACCCTTCACCATAATCGTTCAAAAACTAGACACCAACCAGTAACTATTACTTAAAGTTCGGCCAAAAATTGTAAATTTCATAATTATGATTACTATTCTAAAACCTAAAACCAATTCCTATCTAGGGAGCTTTAAATGAAACGAATAATTGCACTCTTAATCTTTTGTTTGATGACTATTTCAGGATCCTATGCTGGAAAAATTATAAATTTAGCAACTATTACTTCAGATGCCGATGAAGACACTGCTTATTTTAAATTAGAGCTAAATGAAAAATTTGACATCACTAAGCTTTTAAAAGAAAAGTATGGCCCTGAAAAAAATCTACTTGAAAATCCCAGCTGGATTGCTACCGAAAATTTCTCAGAAGTTGTTTTTGCCAAGTCAGGGAAACATAGAGTTGTCGTTATGAGCAGTCCAAACTTTGCAACACATAATGGTGGAGAAATTCATTTAGATCTTTTATTAGAAGGCCACTTAATTGCCAAAGATGAAAGATGGCCGGAACCATACATTTTACAACTGGTCCGAGTTGGAGATAGTTGGCTTTTAAAAAAAGATGGAGTTAAAGTCACCCATCTCTACTTTAAATCAAACAGAAAATTAGGAAAAGTTGTCGGTATCAAAGAAGTTTTAATTAATAAAGTCCGAACTCCAAAAAACTAAAGCAAAATACCTATATTTAAGATTATGGATCTTTTTGCCCCTTCTTCTAGCGCTTCACCTTTTCCAAGCAATTAGGCCAAAGAAATGTCGATAAAAGACAGTATGGTGAACGCATTTGATATTTTGACAGACAATTCCCTGGGACTAAAATTAGAGGCCATTTCTATTCGTGAATTATTTTATA
>JAHEZZ010000250.1 GCA_023250815.1 Bdellovibrionales bacterium | reverse complement strand
CATTGGAATGGCCCAAGATTTTAGAGAGAGCATAGAGATCTCCACCTGGCGCCATACACACGTTAGCTGCAAATGTTGCTCTCATATCGTGAAATCGAATAAGCGGAACGACTGTCCTAGGTTGACAGTTATGAAACGCTGCCATCCACTGCAAACCGAGAAGACCGGTAAGACCTTAGTAAATTGATTTATCATAGTTCTATGGAAGGACTGATCGTTGATTTGGAATTTTTGGGTAACTATGCCTCACAGCATACTCGTCGTGCTTATCAAAGTGATCTAGCGGCCTTTAATCATTTTTTAAAAACCTTTTACCAAAAGGTGACGAGCTTTAAAGAAGTCAACCGAGGCATCATTATCCATTACCGCAATTGGCTTTCTGATTGTGGTGGCCCTGGTGGTGAACCGTTGGCGCCCAAAAGCATCGCTCGAAAAATAGCCAGCATCGATGACTAAACGTAGTTACCCAATTATTTTAAGTCTTTTATCAAAAGAATTTATTCGATTGCCAATTTCTTCTTTTATTCTTCTTGCAGCTTTAATACTTGGAAATCTTTCTTTAAAAGCAGCGACTTCAGTTTCCAAATTATCCAATAAGGTTTTTTTGACTTCAACAAATGCTTCAAAAAGTATTTCTGGTGACTTATCTAATCCCCAGGAGATTATTTCTTTTTTAAAATGTTCTTTTTTCCATTGCCCCCAATATCCGTTGTCATTTAATTTAAAAGCAAATTCAGCGCTGTATCCTCTATAGATGCTGGTACATAAAAGATCGTAAAATGGCGAAAGCCTGTACTTTCTCCCGTCCCACAAAAATGAAATGTTTTTTGAGTGACAGTCATTATTCCCAATCAATAAGTTAAAACAAATCCATCGTATAAATATTTTCGTGTCCTCGATCATATCAGAGCTATTCTTTTTCAAACAAAGATAGTTGCTCTTTAAGCTTGGGCCTCCATCTTCTTGATATTTTTCCTCGGTCAAGTAACCTTGCGCCTGACAAAAATCAATCTGATGAAGCCTTTTTACTTCACCGGCAATCATTTTACGATCAAAGCGTTCTACTACATAAAAAGGAATTTCAGATTCAATCACATCAACCCTGGGAACTTTAAGCCCGCATGCGGACGCTAACTTCATTGAAAAATATTCGTTGTAAACGCTATCTTTTACGGATTTGCTAAAATGGGGAGGTTTCAAAACATGTGTTGTTGCAACACCATTAGTTGGAATATAAACTTTGTGATCCATATACACGAATGGAACTTTATCTTGAGCGCCCGCTAATGAAAATCTCCCACGATGTTTCTGCATCACATGACTCATTAAATTTTCATTGTTAAGATAGGCCTTAGATAATTCGCTAAGGCCCAGTTCTTCAAAATCATTTGAAAGAGTCTGCTCTGGATAATCTTCATTGGGAGTAATAATAAAAGCCCCCGCACAATCAGCTCCAAATTTTTCTAGAAATTGAAAATCATTTGTTAAGCTTTTGCCAACGAACTTTTCTAGCAATGCTCTTATTTTTCCTTCTGGTAATAAGTTATCAAAAAAAGATCGAGTCACTCTATTATCAAAGTTGCCTTCAGCTTTGATGTCTAAAAGAGGAGATATTGAAAAACCGTTTTTTGATTCTTTCCATGCTTCTTCGTAGGAAAAAGACAAAGTTACATCAGCATTTTTTTTTAATTTTCCGACCAGCTCACGTTCATAAAAAACAAAAAGTTGGTTCATTGCTACTCCCTAATCTCAAGTGTGAGATCACAAGATTTTAAAATTTTCAAAAGGGTTGATAGCCTAATATCGCTTTTTCCATTTTCAAATTCACCAACGGCCAATCGTGATAAATTGGAATACTTTGCTATTTCTTCTTGGGTTTTTCTTTTTTTTTTACGTAATTTTTTAACAAGTTCTATTAGATCTCTAGTTTCAACAATTTGATGTCGGACATCCTTTTCCTTCTTAGTCTCAAAAAGCAATTGATCGCCCAATTTTAGTTTTTTTAGATCGAGTTTCACTCTTCCCCCTCAATGTATGCTATAGCTTATATCTTAAACAGCAAGGCAACAAATGCATCCTATAGTATATATTATAAGGTTTTCGTAAAAATGCAAGCCATGGCATACATACCTATTCAATAGAGAGCAGGAAACCCTACACTGACCAAACTTTGTACACTCGCTTAATAAAATTAAAATGGGCCTTTATTTTTTTGCATCTTTTTTTTATGGGATAGAATACCCATCGAGTGCGATCTGGGATTTAACTTATGTCAAAAAAATTAGATGGATTACAAAAATTAAAAGTGCCTGTTTGGCTTATTTTGGCAGCGATTTTATTTATTTTAAATTTAATTGCAAAGTAGCGTCCATCACCAAAGGGCCATGATTGATCGCCAGTTTGTGGATGAGGGGCCGGTGTGGTGGGATTGTCTTTAAGAAAATCTAATACGTAATCATGGTCGGTTAAAAATGTATCCATAGCCAAAAAGTTTTTTCCCTTAGTTGAGCAGTTTTTATATTTAAATCCAAATTTAGAAAAATATATTTTAATCACTGAGGCTCTCTTCATGGTCGCCTCTGTGTTGTTCGGTATTATTTATCATCCTAGATAAATAAC
>JAHEZZ010000249.1 GCA_023250815.1 Bdellovibrionales bacterium | reverse complement strand
AATTCAGGGTTTTTTCAATATCCCCTTTGACAATATTTTTGCTTCCCCTGTTATTTTAAATTACATCAAGAAAGAGCTGTTTAAAGAGAATACTATTTTTATTTCTCCAGATGCCGGTGGCGTAGAAAGGGTTCGTTACTATGCCAAAAGACAGCAAGCAGAGCTTGCGATGATAGACAAAAGAAGAACAGGAAAGAATATTGCACAGGCCATGAATGTCATTGGAGATGTTAAAAATAAAGAGTGTATTATTATTGATGACATGATCGACACAGGGGGAACCCTCGTCGAAGCTTGCCGTGCCCTAAAAGAGTATGGCGCTACGAAGGTTTTTGCTTGCTCTACCCATGCTGTATTTTCAAATCCTGCCTTAAAACGAATTAGTGAGTGTGTTGAGCTGGATAAAATTATTGTCACTGACACAATTCCTCTTTCGGAAGAGGCCAAAAAAAATTCTAAAATTCATGTGTTGTCGATATCAGAGATTTTGGCCAAGGCGATTCATCGTACTTTTAATAATGATTCTGTAAGTTCATTGTTTATTTAAAGTGAATAAATTAATAATAGGACTTGGAAATCCCGGCAGCAAATATTCAGAGACGAGACACAATCTGGGACAAATGGTTCTTGATTCGTTGGCGAAATTGCATAATCTCAATTTTCAAAAATCATTTAAAGGGGAATACGCTCAGTACAGCGAAGGTGATGTTAAAATTATACTACTCAAGCCACACACTTTTATGAATTTAAGCGGAGAGAGTATTATTCAGTGTAAAACTTTTTATAAAATTGAAATGGAAAATATTTTAATTTTACATGATGAGCTTGATTTAAATTTTGGGACAGTGTCGTTTAAGGATGGCGGTGGCCTTGCCGGCCATAATGGATTGAAGTCTATTGCCGAGAATCTTGCCACCCAAAACTTTAAAAGATTTAGGCTGGGTATAGGAAGACCTATTCATGGCGACGTGAGCGATTATGTCCTGTCATCTTTTTTCCCAGAGGAAAAGATTGTTTTGGCCAAATATATTGCGGAGTCTGTTGTTGCGGTTGAAGATTTTTTGAAAAATAATTTTTCATTTGTTCTAAATAAATATAACAAAAGAAGTCTTTTTTAATAGGAATAAATTATGTCGTTAAATTGTGGAATTGTCGGCCTACCAAACGTTGGAAAATCTACCATCTTTCAAGCTTTAACTTCGGCTCCGGCGGAAGTTGCCAATTATCCCTTTTGCACCATTGAGCCAAATGTTGGAGTGGTTACTGTAAATGATGAACGAATGGATAAAATTGCGAAACTGGTTGGGCCAGAAAAAGTAATTCCAGCGATTATTGAATTTGTGGATATTGCAGGCCTGGTGAAAGGAGCCTCACAGGGAGAGGGCCTGGGGAATCAATTTTTAAGTCACATTAGACAAGTAGATGCTATTGCTCATATTGTTCGCTGTTTTGAAGACGGTGAGGTTATTCATGTTCTTGGGAGGGTAAATCCCAAAGAGGACATTGATATAATAAATTTAGAATTGGCATTGTCTGATTTAGACGTAGTTCTGAAGCGCTTGCAAGGAATGGATAGACTTTTTAAGTCACAAAATAAAGAGCAAGTGGTGAAAGCAAAAATATCTAAAGGTGTTTTAGAAAAAATAAAAACAGTTCTTGAAAAAGGTGAACCTGCCAGGTCTCTCATTTTAGATGAAGAAGAATTAGAATCAATCAAAGATTTAAATTTAATTACGATTAAAAAAATGTTGTATGTCTGTAATGTCGATGAAGGGGCTATTTTATCTGGAAATCAATATGTCGATTTAGTTAGGAAAATTGCTCAGTCAGAAAATGCAGAATGTATTATGATTTGTGGAAAATTAGAGTCAGAAATAGCTAGTCTGGATTCAGTGGAAGAAAAAGAAGAATTTCTAAAGGGCGTTGGCATTACAGAGTCGGGACTAAAGACGATGGGGAGGGCAGCTTATAAGCTTTTAGGATTATGCACCTATTTTACCGCAGGGGTAAAAGAAGTAAGAGCATGGACTTTTAAATTAGGCACCAAGGCCCCTCAAGCAGCAGGGATTATTCATAGTGATTTTGAAAAAGGATTTATTCGTGCGGAGGTTTATCACTGTGAAGACCTTTTTCTATTGGGATCAGAGGCCAAGATTAAAGAAAATGGGAAGGCCCGTCTTGAAGGAAAAGAATATGTGGTTAAAGACGGAGATGTGATGCATTTTAGATTTAACGTATAAAAAGTTTATTTTCAGATTGGGATTTTAAAACCACTTAATGGTTGTTCATTTAAGATTTTAGAATAAAAAAACATATTTCTATAAATTAGTTTTACATATTGACGAGTTTCTCTAAAAGGAATTGTTTCAATATTTATGAGTGGGTCATCAAAAATTAAAATATTTTTTGACCATTTTGCGACATTGCCTTCACCCGCATTGTAGGCCGCTAAAATATTGATTAAATTTCCGTCATATCTTTTGCTTAATTCTTTGAGATACTGCATCCCAATTTGTATATTTATATCTGGATTATGAAGTTCTTTAATGTGTACATTTTTTTTGTACCTTTTTGCGGTGTTTGGCATTAGTTGCATAAGGCCCTGAGCCCCTGCAATGGAGACG
>JAHEZZ010000114.1 GCA_023250815.1 Bdellovibrionales bacterium | reverse complement strand
CTATATTCCAAATGGCGATTCACAAATAGATGATAATTTTTACGAGCAAGCAGTACAAATTGTGGTTGAAAGCCGTCTGGCAAGTGCATCAATGCTTCAGCGAAGGTTAAAAATTGGATATAACCGTGCAGCAAATTTAATTGAAGAAATGGAAGATAAAGGAATTGTCGGCCCAGCTCAAGGCTCGAAGCCCAGAAAGGTTTTAGTCTCTCCGGTGGCTTCTGAATCTCTCTAGAAGATCTTAATTTATTTGGCTTGCTCCCTCAAAATCACTGTGTTATTTCTCATTTATTCAATAACGAACAGTCACTCAATTTGGATGGTCTGCAAGCAATTGCAGCAAGGGTGATTAGATTAACCAACCAGGAGATTTTATGACAAATGAATTACCACTAAAAAGTTTACTTGAATCGGGAGCACATTTTGGTCATCAGACCCACAAATGGAATCCCAAAATGAAGAAGTACGTTTACGGCGAAAAAAATGGGATTTATGTTATCGATTTAACGCAAACAATTCCTCTCGCAAAAAAAGCTTATGAGTTTATCAAAAAAACAGCAGCCGAAGGGAAGCCTGTACTTTTTGTTGGAACAAAAAGGCAAGCTTCTGGGGCGATAAAAAAGGCAGCTGAAAGCTGTGGTGCTTATCATGTTACTCATCGATGGCTAGGCGGGATGCTTACAAACTATAAAACGATTGCCCTTTCAATTGATAAAATCAGAAAAGTAGAGAAGATGAAAGAAAATGGCGATTTCACCCTTCTCACTAAAAAAGAACAATCAAAAATTGAAAAAGAAGTTCTAAAATTAGAAAGAAATTTAGGGGGAATAAAAGATATGAGAAAAATTCCCGGAGCACTTTTCATTGTTGATCCAAGCCATGAAAGAATTGCCATTAAAGAAGCAAATACTTTAGGTATTCCAATTGTGGCAATTACAGATACAAATTGTGATCCTTCAGGGATTGAATATGTGGTTCCTGGCAATGACGATGCAATTAAGTCAGTTGGTCTTTTTGTTGATTATTTTGCTAATTCTGTAGCAGAAGGGAATTCTCAAGCCGTAGCTCATGCTTCTAAGGCCAAGAAAAATGATAGGCCAGAGAGAGATTTAGCTTTAGAAAAAGAAATTATTTCTAAATATGAAAATGATGTTGATCTTATTGTTGATGAAGAAGAAGAGACCGTTTAATTTTTGGAGAAAAGTATGAGCGTAACTATCAATCCTAAAGATGTTCAAACATTGAGAGAAAGAACCGGCGCAGGAATGATGCATTGTAAAGAAGCTCTTGTTCAATGTAGTGGCGATATGGAAAAAGCAGAAGATCTTTTAAGGCAGAAAGGTTTAGCGGCGGCCCAGAAAAAACAAAGCCGTGTGGCCGCTGAGGGGATCATTGGAAGTTATATTCACAATGGAAAAATTGGCGTTTTGGTAGAAGTTAATTGTGAAACTGATTTTGTGGCAAAGAACAGTGACTTTCAAGCATTTGTAAAAGATGTGGCCATGCATGTAGCAGCTGCAGATCCAAAATTTATTACTGCTTCTGAAATGGATAGAACGTTTGTCGATCGCGAGGCTTCAATTTATGCTGCCCAGTTAAAGGATCAAGGCAAACCAGAAAATATGATTTCTAAAATTGTTGAAGGCAAAATTGCTAAACTTTCCAGGGAAGTATGTCTTCTTGAGCAACCTTTTATCAAAAATCCAGATGTCACAATGACTGATCTTTTAAATGACTTGACCTTAAAGCTAGGGGAAAAAATCGCAATTCGAAGATTTGTGAAATACAATCTTGGTGAAGGGATAGAGAAAAAAGAAGATAATTTCGTTGAAGAAGTCGCCAAAATGACAAAAAAATAATCCTTAAAGGGGGATTTTTATCCCCCTTTTTTTTGCAACGGATGTTCGCATGAAGTACAAAAGAATTTTATTGAAGCTTTCAGGTGAAGCTTTGTCTGGGGATAAGGGCAATGGAATTTGTCCAGAATTTCTTGCCGCACTTTCTGAAGAAATAAAATCATTATCTGAATTAGGTGTAGAGATTGCGATTGTTATCGGTGGAGGGAATATTCACCGAGGAGTCGCAGGTGCAACCATTGGAATGGATCGTACGACTTCTGATCATATGGGCATGCTTGCAACTGTTATCAACGCACTTGCCCTGCAAGACAGCCTAGAGAGAAAAGGAGTTTTTACCCGAGTGCTAAGTGCCATTGAAATGAGACAGATTGCGGAGTCTTATATCAGGCGTCGGGCGGTAAGACATCTTGAGAAAAAACGAGTTATTATCTTTGCAGCAGGAACTGGAAACCCTTATTTCACTACAGATACTGCAGCAGCACTTCGGGCGAATGAAATAGATGCAGAAGTCATTTTAAAAGCAACTAAAGTTGATGGGGTTTATGACAAAGATCCAAAATTTAATCGAGAGGCCAAAAAATACGATCAATTAAAATATATCGACGTTTTAAATCAGGGCCTTAAAGTTATGGATTCGACCGCTGTGAGTTTATGTATGGATAATAAAATTGATATTATCGTTTTTAATGTTTTTACCCAGGGTAATATTGAAAAAGTTGTTAAAGGTGAAAAAATTGGAACTCTCGTTGCCGGTTAATTAAGGGGGGACTTGTGTTTGATAATTTAAAAAAAGAAATTGAAGCGTTGATGACTAAAGTTATTGATAATTTGAAAGGCCATTATACAAAACTTCGAACAGGACGAGCTTCGTCAAATGTTCTAGATGGAATTTTGGTAGATTACTATGGATCACCAACCCCTCTAAAGCAATTAGGACAAGTGAGTACACCAGAGGCCAGGCTCCTTCAGATTCAACCTTTTGATAAAATGCTTATTCCTGCGATTGAGAAATCTATTTTGGGTGCCAATATAGGACTGACTCCTGGAAATGACGGTAATATTATTCGTATCCCTTTTCCTGCAATGACAGAGGAAAAACGAAAAGATCAAGTCAAAGAAATCAAAAAGATTGGCGAAGAGGCCAAAGTTAATATTCGAAATGTTCGAAGAGAAAAAAATGAATTAGTTAAAAAAGCGGAAAAAGAAAAAAAAGTTTCTGAAGATATGGCAAAAAAATATCAGGATGAAATACAGAAAACTACCGATGCTTCAATTAAAAAAGTAGATGAATTAATTGCCGCTAAAGAAAAAGAAGTGATGACATTATAAACGATGAAAGAATTTCTGCATAATCTTAATCATGTTGCAATAATTATGGACGGTAATGGGCGGTGGGCGAAAAAGCGCAATCGACCCAGAGTGTGGGGACACATTCGTGGAGCTTCAGTTGTTTCGTCAATTGTAGAAGAGGCGCAAAATCTAGGGATTGGGAAGCTTACCCTGTATGCATTTTCAACCGAAAATTGGAGTAGGCCAGCAGCAGAAGTTAAAACTCTTTTTTTACTTCTTAGAAAATTTATTCGTCAAGAAAGAGAACGAATAAAAAAAAATAATATTCTATTCAGAGTGATGGGTGATATTCAAGGTCTATCTCAAGAGACAAAAAATTTAATTAAATCACTAGAAGAAGAAACGGCTGTCAATACTGGTTTAAAGCTTACCTTTGCATTTGGTTATGGTTCAAGACAAGAGATATTACATTCTGTGAATAAATTTATTACTGCCAATCCAGAAAAAAAAATGGCCCCAGAAGACCTAGAAAAAAATTTATATTTGCCAGATTTAGGTGACGTTGATTTGCTGATCCGCACCGGGGGAGATTATAGAATTTCAAATTTTCTTCTTTGGCAACTTGCCTACGCTGAACTTTATTTTACAGAAACAAAATGGCCAGATTTTACACCTGATGAATTAGCTCATATTGTTAATGTTGTAACTCCCAGAGAGCGAAGATTTGGTTCACTTGAGAGGACTCCCGACATGGTACAAACAGTATATTTGGCCAAGCAGAATAAAGAAATGTTAGCATTTTCAAATGACTAACACTCAGAAGCGCATTTTCTCTGCGCTCATATTAGTAATTTTAGTTTTATATACGGTCTATCTTGGCCCAGAGTTTGCCTTAGGCTTAGTTTTGATTTTAATGATCATAATAAATGATGAAATCTTTTGTAATTTTTTTAAAAAAAACAGAGTTACCTTATCTTATTTTTTCTCTCAGCTTATTCTTGTTTCAGCTTATATTTACCTTAGTTACTTTTCAAAAGATTTATATTTTAATTATATGTTGATAGATCTTTCGCTCGCTCTGAATATGGCGCTTCTCTATTATTTATTTTTTGTCGAAATGGATTCAAAAAGTGTTGTAGATTTTGCTCGAAAATATTCTTGGATTTCTGGAATATTTGTACTTTTGTCAGCAACTTCTATGACTATTATTTTTCATTACTCAAAATGGAAAGAGTTTTTGGCGATGTTGCTTTTTTTAACTTATGGTATGGATTCCGGCGCTTGGTTTTTTGGTAAAAAATATGGCAAAAAAAAATTATGGCCAGATGTCAGCCCCAACAAAACTGTTGAAGGGTTGGTTGGTGGAGCATTTACATCAGCGGTTCTCGGTGGAGTTTTTTGGTTTTCTTTATTTTCTAGAATAAACATTCGATTATTTGTTTTTTTTATGTTTTTAGGTGTCATGTCGCAAATTGGAGATTTAATTGAAAGTAAATTTAAAAGGCAATTTGATTTAAAAGATAGTTCATCATTGATTCCAGGACACGGTGGGGTATACGATAGACTAGATAGTCTTTTATTTTTATCACCTTTTTATGCGTTGGTGATTTGGTATTTTTATTTAAATCCTTGAGGATGTTATGATTGAAAAAATATTAATTTTTATGATCTTTTTATGCCCTTTGGTTTTTTTTCATGAATTGGGGCATTTTATTTTTGCCAGATTGTTTAAAGTAAAAGTTGAAGTTTTTTCAATTGGCTTTGGCCCAAAATTATTCAAGAAAAAATTTAAAGATACTGAATATGCATTTTCATTAATTCCCCTTGGTGGCTATGTGAAAATGTTTGGTGATGATCCACTATCTAAAGATAGTATTCCAGAAGAATTAAGATCGGTTAGCTTCACCTTTAAAAATAAATGGGCACGATTTTGGATTGTAATGGGTGGGCCACTTGCCAATTTTATATTAGCTTTTTTTATTTTCTTTTTACTTGTAATGATCGGAGAAAAAGTTCCTGAAATTAAAATTGGGCCAGTGTATCCTGGTCTTGTTCTTTACGATTTGGGATTGAGGTCGGGAGATATTGTTAAAAAGATTAATAATAAAGAGGTCATTGGGCCAACCGATATTAATGAATCTGATGATTCGAATATTAATAGCATTAAAATAGTGAGAAAGGATCGAGAGATTGATTTGTCAGTACAAGTACAAATTAAAAAATTTTACGAAGAATTTTTAAATTCAATTCCCAATTTGCGAAAAGCTTATGTCGTAGATAAAAGCGGAAAAAGATTTGTTATTTCAAAATTTCAAGACAAGTTTGATCATGATGAAACGCTTGAGCAAATGGGTGAAATGGGTGATTTAACTTTTTATATTTTGCCAATTGATGATAAAGAAAAAATTTTAGATAAAGGGCAAGGGCCATTTAAAATTAGTTTTGCTGATCACCGAGATTTTTTGAAATATTTGATTCAGGCTGGTTTTTATCCCATAGATCTTGTAGTGAAAACGGTAAATATGAAGTCAGCGGCTGATAAGGCTGGCATAAAAGGACTCGATATTATAACTCAAATTAACGAAGTCAAGGTAACCAGTTTTGATGAATTGAAAAGTAATTTGCAAAAAAGTAAAAATGAAGCTGTTGTTGTTTCGCTTTTAAGAAAAGGCCAGGAATTAAAAATCGAAGTCCGACCTGAGATTACTAAAATGGAAGGGAAAGAAGTAAAACTTATTGGGGTTTTAAGCTCTGGCGAATTTCAGGAATATAAAATGGTTCAAATGCCAAGTCGAGGGCCAATTGATTCCTTAATAATTGCTGCTGAACGAACCTACGATACAACAGTAAAAACATTTATAGGATTTAAAAAATTAATTACTAATGAAGTATCACTTAAAAATATTGGTGGCCCTTTGGCCATTGGAAAAGTTGCGGCAGATTCATTTAACACGAGCCTTTCTTATTTTTTTCAAGTGATGGCGTTAATTTCGGTTAATCTCGGAGTTATTAATTTATTTCCCATTCCTGTTTTAGATGGTGGGCATATTATGTTTATTGGACTTGAGTTAGTAAATCGTGGGCCTCTTTCTCAAAGAAAGATGGAAATTGCTCAGCAGTTTGGGTTATCATTATTACTTATTCTAACCTTTGCCGCTTTATATAACGATTTTACGAGATTTTTTAATTTATGACTTCTCTATTTATAGATACTTCTCATCATCTTAATTTGGGTTTATTAGATGATCGCTATGAGTGGATTGAATATTTTGAGAAACAAGAAACTAAAAATTCTTCCCTGCTTCATGGAAAAATTTTTGAAATATGTTCAAATGCAAAAGTTTCAGTAAAAGATATAAAAAATATTTTTCTTAACTTAGGGCCAGGCTCTTATACTGGCATAAGAATCGCAGAGGGTATTGGACAAATTTTCAATATCGCAGCAATAAATTCTTTTTCTTTTTATCATTTTGATATTCCCCTGGCCCTTCATGTAGAAAAAGGGATCTGGCTTTCAAAGGCCTTTAAAGGAGAATATTTTGTATTTCAATGGGATGAAAAAAAGAAAGAAAGCTGTCTTAAGAGTGAAAATGAGATTAGAAATTTATTAAAGGATGCGGTTAAAACAGAGTTTCAAATTTTCACAAATTGCGTTGAGTCCATTGATGTTTTGGACTGTCCCATTGTTGAAACCTCCAGGTTAACGAAAGATTTTTCTTATAAAATTTTTTCTTCATTTGAAAAGGGTAGAATTTTAAGATCACCTTATTATTATAGAAGCCTTGAAGAAGAGTTTACTGTTAGTTTCCCTGATTATTAAAAATGATTTCTCTCCAAAGCTCTTCACTCTGGATGGTATACTTGAAAAGCAAACCAGTAGCAGTATAATATATACAGTTTCCTGTCCTATCAAAACTGAAATGTGAGGAGTATATGTTTAAATCGTACCTGCCTAGGGCCTTTCAGTATTATGGCCTTATTTTCATTGTGGTACTTTTTTTAATTACAGCTTACAAATTATTATTGGTATTTCTTATTCTTTTTTTATTTCTTAATTTCGTTTATCGTAAACGAGTTTTTAATATTGAAGAATATTTTGACAACAGAGATTTTAAAGAAAGTATTCTTTGTCCGATCTCTGGTTATGTTTCAAAATTATATTCGCCCCTTTTTGGCCGTTATTCTCAAAGATCTGTTTGTGTGGAAATTACTTCTAATTTAAATTTTGAAACAGGATTATTTCTGCCTACAAAATCTGAAGTAAAACAATTTGTTTTAGATACAACAGAAGGGATTTTTAATTTGGGTTATCTTGATTATAATTCACTCAAAGAAAATTTTATCAAAAGTTTATCTGTTGTTTTTAGTGATAAATATAAAAATGAAATTATTTTAGAATTTCCCAGAAGAATATTTTTACCTTGGCCAAGGATGTGGATGATGCCTGGCGACAGGGGAAGGATTGGAGTAAATATAGGCCATCTTCCTTTTGGCGGAAAGGTCTCTCTATACTTGCCAAAAAATTATGAGATACTAGTTACTACGGGCGACAAAGTTAAGGCGGCATCGACGTTAATTGCTGTTATTAGACAAGAGTCGGAATAAACGATGAGGGATATTTGATGAAAAAAATTGCCTTTTTTCTTCCTAATATTTTTACTGCGCTAAATATGGCCTGCGGTTTCGTCGCAGGGATTTATTCTTGGAAAGGGGAATTTTACATCGGCTGTATGTTTATTTTCTTGGGTGGTATTTTTGACTCTGTAGATGGAAGAGTTGCTCGGATGACGGGAACTCAATCCAGCTTTGGGGAGCAGTTTGATTCTCTGAGTGACATTATCTCTTTTGGAATAGCTCCGTCTTTGATGGTTTACAATCGTTTTTTTTTCGATATGGGAAAAGAGGGCCTAGTTCTTTCATTTCTTTTTTTGCTTTGTGGGGCCCTAAGGCTTGCAAGATTTAATGCAAATATTGAAAAAGTTAGTTCAGATTATTTTCAAGGCCTTCCGATCCCAAGTGCTGCGATGGCGGTGATTGGATATATTTTATTATCACTTGATTTTCCTTCGCTTGTTGAGAATAAGATTTTATCAGCGGTATACGTTGTTTTTTATTCGCTCTTGATGATTTCAAATATTCCCTTTTATTCTTTTAAAAATAGTGAGTGGATTAAAAAAAATTAAAAAACAACTTTGGTGATAATTTTTCTAATTTTTTCTTCAATCTTTGCCT
>JAHEZZ010000012.1:29965-31455 GCA_023250815.1 Bdellovibrionales bacterium | reverse complement strand
TTCTAAAAAGACCTCATCAGATGATCTCGAATCTCTTAAGTTTGAAATTATTCCGTCTTAAAAAACAATTTTGACCTTATATCCCCCTTTTAGGGGAAAAATTTTCACCTCTCCTTGTTGCTAAATATGGCCAACTCCCTTTTTAGGCAAATTTTTGGCCAGTATCCTAAAAATTTCATTAAAAAACTCAATCTGTATTAGTTCTAAATTACAAAACCATGGAGATGTCGATTAGGTCGCTATCTTCATCGTATTTTTTTATCACTAAAAATAAAATTGAAAAAAAAAGAAGACGTTTGAGCACTAAAAAATGAGCTTGAAGGAAAAATTTTATGAATTATTTTTTAAAAAGGGAGAAAAAAAAGATATTTTGAAAAATAAATAAAAAAAAAATTTGCATTGGAGAAAAAAAATGTTTATGCTTAGATTATAACATCGGGATTGATTTACAGGAGGATATCCATGGCCAAAGCAACAAAGAAAAAAGCTGCTAAGAAAACAACTAAGAAAAAAGCTACTAAGAAGAAGTAGTTTGCAGCATCCATCTCAATGGATTGAGATAAGAAAAAAGGCGGTCAAACCGCCTTTTTCTTTTTTAGGGCATTATATCAAATCTAATTCTTTCATTGTTTGACGATTTAGGCCTTCCGAAGTAATTTCCAGCAACATTTTTTATCCGTAATACCATTTAACAGGGTTTTTTTATGGAATCAGGCCTTGGGGTCAGCGACCTCTCATTAAAAAAAGAATCATTTATTAATCCCAAAACAGGTGTCAAGAAGATCAAGGTGGGCGATTTAGATTTTCCACCAAGAAAAGTGTGGATGAAAACATTTGGATGCCAAATGAACTACCATGACTCAGAAAGAATCATTTCCCACCTTGGCGATTTAAATTTTCAAGCGACAGAAGAAGTGGAAGACGCTGATCTTATTTTATTCAATACTTGTGCTGTAAGGGATCTGGCCAATAATAAATTTTATTCTCAGCTTGGTGAACTAAAAATTTTAAAAAAGAAGAAAGGCAAAGATTTAGTTATCGGTGTTGGTGGATGTGTGGCGCAAACAGAGGGTAGAGAACTAGTCAAACGTTACGATCATTTAAATTTTGCTTTTGGAACTGATGTTATAGACACCATTAATGATATGGTTTTTAGAACATATGCTGGTGATAATAAATTTGCTGTTAACTCTTGGGATCGATCAGAGAATTTTTCTATTGAAACCAAAGTCACACCGGGTACACCACAGGCCTTCGTCAATATTATTAAAGGCTGTAATAAATATTGCTCTTACTGCATTGTTCCTTATACAAGAGGCAAAGAAAAATCACGAAAAATAGATGATGTTGTTAAAGATGTTAGACGTTTAGTTGAGTACCAGGGCATACAGGAGGTGATGCTGCTCGGGCAAAACGTCAATTCTTTTGGAAAAGATAACGATGAGTCTTTGGCCCAATTAATTTTGGAGCTAGAGAAGCTAGAGGGATTA
>JAHEZZ010000012.1:0-29955 GCA_023250815.1 Bdellovibrionales bacterium | reverse complement strand
TCGCATCCTTATGATGTTAGCGATGAATTGGTTGCGGTACATGGGATCGCCAAAAAACTTTCAAATCATTTGCATCTTCCTGTTCAATCTGGATCTGCATCAGTTCTGGATCGTATGCTTAGGGAATATTCTCCGGAACATTATTTAAGTTTATTAGAAAAACTGAGAAAGGCCAATCCTCAAATAGTTTTGTCTACCGATATAATTGTGGGATTTCCCAATGAAACAGATGAAGAGTTTAACGATACTTTAAAACTGCTAGATGCTGCTCAGTTTGATTCTATTTATTCCTATGTTTTTTCTCCTCGATCAAAAACTAAAGCAGCTTTGATGGATGACTTTTTAACTGATGATTTAAAAGGTGAAAGACTTCGGCAAGTCCAAAAGCATCAACTTTTGATACAGGATAAAATTAGACAAGGAATGGTTGGCAAGACTTACTCTGTTTTGGTGGAAGGTTTTGGCAATATGGGCGGAATAAAAAAATGGAAAGGCAGAACTAATTGCAATCGGATTATTCATTTTCGTCCTGACAATGATGAACAGGATTTTAAATGGAAATGGGTGAGCTTAGAAGTAATTTCTGCTACTGCTCTTAGCTGCCAAGGAACTCTTCGGTAAAATTTGCCTACCTATACCCGAAACTTTTTGTTCACGGCAAACTTCGCCTTTATTTTAAAATGCATTATCTTTATTGATAAAATAAGAAGGGCCGGGGATTATATGCTCGGTATATTTAGGGTATACGTGAAATATTTGCTTCTTATTTTATTTCTTTTATCGATAAATGCACAGGCCCTTTGTGAGTTGGGTTTTGATTTTAATTATAATCGTCAAGTCTACGGACTTGATATGAAAAATAAATTGACCAATAGAACCTATTTGACCTCACTCGCAATATATATTTTTTCTACAACTGCCCTAGAGATCAACTATTCGAATAATACAAGAATCACAACGGAAAATAATGACGTGGCAATTACCGGCAGTACTTTTAAAGTGAGTAGTGTGCAAAATACGGTTGATAATAAAATATATGGCGTTGGTATAAGACAGGCCCTACTGCCTTCGACTTTTCGTTTTCGTCCCATGGTCAGTATTGGTTATGCTCGAAGATTTACACAAGACTCTACCCATTATACATTTCATGATACGAGCACGGGGAATTCTTTTGGATTTACTGATGGCCCAGTGAAAATACGTGATGATTCAGTTTTTGCCGCCTTTATATTGCAGTGGCGTTTAGCGCAGACCTTTTCCATTAAAGGTTCCATGCGTACCGTTTTTCCTGCATTTCAAACCGCCAGAGCGAAAGATTATGTGGAATATATGGCGGGACTTTCTTGGTTCTTCTAAATAGAATATTTACGAGTGGTATATTATGAGAATTTTAGTTGTACTTTTTTTTATTTGTTCCTGTTCCCGTCTTAGCTATTTAACCAAGCAGGGGATAGGTCAAGTTTCATTATTAAATAGCGCCCGGGCCAATCAAAAAATTTTGTCTTCAGATAAAATTAATGATGAGCAAAAAGAAAAAATTAGATTGATTGTTAGGTATAAAGAGTTCTTTTATAGATACTTTAATCGTCAAACTACTCAAATTTATGATAAAACTGCAATTTTAGATCAAGATGCTGTGACCTATTTAGTAATCAGGTCAAAGCATGATGAGGTTAAAGCAGAGGAAGAGTGTTTTTTTTGGGCCGGTTGTTTTCCTTATTTGGGATTTTTTAATATTAACGATGCAAAAGATTACGCCAGCGCCGCTCAGGAAAAAGGAGAGATCACTTACCTTCGGCCAGTATATGCCTATTCTAGTTTAGGCCATTTTACAGATCCTATCCTGTCGTCTTTTTTTTATTTTGATGAACTTGAACTTGCCGATTTAGTTTTTCACGAACTGTTTCACACTATTTTTTTTATTAAAAATGAAGTCGATCTAAATGAAGCAATGGCAGAACACTTTTCAAAAATATTATCCGAGATTTATTTTTCCAGTGATATTGTCAAAAGTAATATAATCAAAGGCCGTAGAGAGTTAGAGAGTAAAATTAGTAAATACATCGTCAGCAGTGCAAAGAAAATTCAAGGGCAATATAAAGTGTCTTGCCCATGCGATCGCATAAAGTCTAAAATAATTTTTGATCATTTTTTAGAAAAAGATTTTTATCCAGGGCTTGATATTCTTTGTGCTGATATCAAAAAAGTTAATTTTGGCGAATGTAAATTAAAAGACAAAGAATGGAACAATGCCACTTTTGCTGCCACATTAACTTATGAAGACGATCAAGAGGAGATCGAAAAATATTTTGCTAAGCAAGATGTTGATTTGCAAAATTTTCTGGCGCTTTTGGAGAAGAAGTATCAAGATTATCAAAAGTCAAAAAATGATTCAACTTTTAGTCATTTTCTCTTGAAAAGTTAACTGGATTCCCTATGAAAAGACATCTTTTTATAATCGACCCTTTAGATAAATTAAATTTAAAAAAAGATTCAACCTTGATGCTTGCTCTTACTATGCAACAGATTGGATTTAAGGTGGCCTTTCTTTTTGAAAATGATTTTTCTATAGAAAATAAAAAGTCACAGGTGAAGATTTATCCCTTTAAGGGAATTTTAGACAAAAATTTTAGCGCTGAATCGCTTAGGTTAGAAGAAGGCGAGTTTTGGTCACTTGATAAAAAAGTAACTTTGCATATGAGGCTTGATCCACCATTTGATAAGCGTTACTTGAGAATTTTGTGGCTTTTAAAACTGTTGGAATACCAAGGCGTGGAGGTGGCGAATTCACCTCTCGGAGTGGCAGCTTTTAACGAGAAAATCTATGCTTATGCTCAAAAAAATTCTCACCCTTCTTGGATTGGATCAAATTTAGATTCTTTAAAATTATTTTGTCATAAATTAAAAAAGGCCAATTTTAAATATATTATTTTAAAGCCTCTTGATCTCTATCAAGGTTTTGGAGTGGAAAAAGTTTTGTTGAATGACCCTCAATTTTTAAAAATTCTTGAGAGAAATATAGCAGATAAAGAAATGCTAGTGGCCCAGCCTTATATTCAGAATGTAGAAAAAGGCGAGATCCGCAGCATCTTTTATAAAGGTAGAGAGTTGGGTAGTATTTTAAAAGTACCACCGGAAGGTAAATTTTTGGCCAATATTGCACAAGGGGCCTCTTATCACGCAATAAAGCTATCCACCCCAATCAAGCGAGAATGTGTGCGTATATCTAAAGAACTCTTAAAAGTTGGTGTACCTTGGATTGCCTACGATATTTTAGATAAAAAAATTTCAGAAGTTAACATCACTTGTCCTGGACTTTTGGTAGAGGTTTCCAAGGCCCATAAAAAAAATTTAGCAAATCTTATTATTCAAAATTTTTAGTGGGGAATATCTCTTGTATCATCTGTTGCCCATTGGACCGATAATTCATAACAGTCATTGGCCCAAACATAATCCCAAGGGCATTGGGGAACTTGAGGAAATCCACCTTGAGTATAGGCAATACAGGAATAGTCCCACTGTACATCCATAAGTTCAATTACCCAGGGGGCGGAGCTTGGTGGTGGCCTAAATTCAAAAACATTTGAGCAACTATCAACCTGAATATTGTCAAAGGTATATGTTTTAAAAGCAGTATTTGCGGTTGATAGACGAAGTCTCGCTTTGACTTTTAATTTGGTATAAGGAAGAGCAGCATAGTTGCAAGTCACACCACCAGGAAATGAACCTTTTCCAGGGGAAGCTTTTGCCAAAATTCTCATATTAAATCGACTATCGGTTCTAAAAAGATTTTGCTGCCCACTTAAACGCGAATCAGTGGCAGATGACCAAGCAATGGTGCCTGCGGGCCTTCCTCTTTGAACAATTTCATCAAAGGTAAAATAATCGGTGGCCTGCTCTCCGACACCGTTGGCGTAACAATCATTATTAATCGTCCCACCAGATCCGCCAGTGCTTCCACCTCCGCTTGGCACTGTTGTTAAAGTTCCAGTACCACTTGTTGCGGTTGTGCTGCTAGTAGATCTTTTACTTGTAACTTTTGGTTGACAGGACAACAAAGTAGCTAAAATAGTTAAAAGTAAAAAGCGATTTTGAATTCTCGTCATAATTACACTCACTTCAATTTACGCCTACAACGCAGACATATTTGCCTACTTTTCGGCTGAATCTTAAAAAAGTTGACTTTTTGGGTTCGCTTTATTTTTTTGTTTAAGTTTTTTTGCGAAATCAAATGGTTACAATGAAAAAAGAATTGGTGATACTTGCAGTCTTGCAAGCTTCGAATTGAGCTTGATATAATAGCTCATGCGGATCAGGTGCCGCACATTTATGTCAAAATATATTACTCAGGATTTGTATAACTTGGCCTTTTGTCTCATTCCCGACGATCTTCAGGCCTCACAATTGGTTTTAGATGCTTTTAGAGCAATACTTCTAGAAAATAATATTGCGGCCGAATTTTATTTAAGTGCTAAGAAAACATTTTCCAAGAGTTCTAAAAATAGTTCTGAATATAAATTGCTTTTAAAAAAAATTTATCAAATGGCCCAAATTAGAATTTCTCAAATTAGTGTCAACATGAATGATGGTTCTGTTTTTTATAAATTAACTTTAGAGGAAAGGGCCATCTTAGTACTAAGGCACCGTTTTAAAATGAGTTTAAACAATATTGCATACATCACAAATATGGCCAAAGTTGAAACCATCAATCGGCTTTTTTTGGCAAGAACATCGGTGATTAACTTTTAATTTTTAGGAAAGATATGTCAAAGACGATAGTAAATAGATCGCATCTTAATAGTGGAATAAAAAGAATCAAAGAAAAATTATACGGAAATACAGGAATCAGGAGGCACCTTGAAGAGGGTGATGAGATTAAACATCGCAAAGTACTAGCATTGGTTGATTACGCTTTAGATGATGAAAATATTCCGAAGAAACATCAGGTAGAAGAAACACTGAGCACTACTGTTAAAGAGTATTTAAATATATTCGATGAAGTTATTCCCGTTGTTTTATCTCCTCAGAGTTTGGAAAATGAAGTTGAAGAAATTTTAAGGGAGTGTTGTGAATCTGTTAAGGTTTCCCAAAAAGCAAAAGATACTGCTGCTTTGCAATTATCTTTCATCAGAACAATGATTAAAACGCCAAAGGCATGGGCCAGTGCTGTATGGATAATCTCTCTCTATTTTATTTTGAAGCACTATTTCCCTCATTAGGAATTAATATAAAGCTGGTAGTAAACCACGAACTGGCCGTCCCGGATAAGAGATACTGGGGGGTTTGGCAAGGTAGAAATATTCTCTAGCGTTTTATCAAAAAGTATTTGTACGTCATTATCTTGTGACCATTTTAAAACTTGAGTGGAAACTATATTACCCTCTTTATCAAAAACAATTTTTCCGGTGAGTTGGTGCTTTCCATTCATAAGCGCATTTTTAATACCTGGCTTAATACTAGTCATTCGACGGTACTGAGATAAAAAAGAATTTATATAATTTGTATAAGCTCGCTTTTGAAAAGCATAATAAACTTTTTCTTCAGAGTTAAGCTCTTCTTCAGAAACTCCTTTGGGGGGAGAAAAATTCATATCAAGGCCTGCAGCACTTAATACTTCTCGCTCATCTGAGGAGAGTCCAATCGATTTGATCGTTTGATTATAAATAATTTGTTTTTCATTATTATTATTTGCATCCTTAATTTCTTTGAAAGATTTTCCACTACTTCCTTCAGCTAAATTATCAGCATTAAATTTATTTTTTTGTAATTCTCTGGAAGGCAATACTTTGTTTTCAGTCTTAATATCCCGAACGCCGACTCCTAACGACTTAAGCGAAAGATCATTTTCATTATTTTCTTGAGATTTCTTCTGGGCCCTTTTTTGTTGCGGGGCCGGTTCAGAAAAAAAATCTTTTTCTTTTCCATTCTTCACTCCAATGGTTTTTAATTTTTGAAGATCTTCATAAGAGATGGCAGATACGTTTAATGTTTTTTTAGCAGTGTTGTCATTTATGAGATTAGTTAGCTTCAGGGCCCCAAATAATCCAACAATTGATAAATGTAAAAAAATAGAAAAGAGGAGAGGGTATTTAAATGGGTGACTCAGTATTCCGACAATAATACTCAGAAGCTTCTGAATAAAGTGGAATTCAGAATAATAGGGAGAAAAATTTTCCTTTTTTTGTTTTTTCATATTTATCGGATAATTATCCCTTGATCCAGCACAGTTAATAAATTGAAATTTTAATCGTAATTTCTACAGTTTGGCCTCTTATTTACCAGATACATAATAGGGTATGGAAAAAAATAATAATAGAAAGAGCATTTCTTGACTCGGGTATTCCAAAAGAGGAAAATAAAAGTGGGATCTAGATTCCCAAAGTTCGGCCTAAGTATTGGCCACTATCAAGGATAGCAAGGATGCTAACTCTTAATTCAAAGCGAATGTCTTCACCGCAATTTATTTTGCTTTATTTTTCACCAGTTTTATTTGGTTTAATTTTTTTTATTTCAGCAAACTCATTTCTTCGAGATCTTGCAGTTGTCGAAGAAGGTCTCAATATTTGTGAGCTTAGGGTTTTGCAGTCTTATACAACCTTTGTACGTTTTGATCGATCAGGGCGAAGTACTTCAAATTATCTCAATTCTCGCTTTATGGATGAAACGGAAAATTGTTTTGCTGAAATCGTTGGAAAAGTTGAAACCAGTGGGGTTTTATTTAGCGCAATTTCAAAAGATATTCTCAATCAATTAAATCAAGTTCAAAATAATGTACATTGGTTTCATTCTTCCTTAAAAAGAGAAAAAGGCCTACTTGTAAATGGCCCAAATAATGGAATAGGAAGAAAATATTCAGATGTCGAAAATAAAAAGAATTTTATTTCAAGTGTTTTGAATACTCAGCGAGAGCGAGTTTACGGTATGACAAAACTTTTGGGATTGCCAATGGTTTTACTCGCAACGATCTTTGCTGCTTCTATGTTTATATTTTTTAGATCAGTTTTTATTTATAGAAAAAAGTTAAAAGGACTAGATCAAAATGCACAAAAGTTGATTTACAACGGTGAAAATTGGAATGCCAAAGAATTACAAGATCTAGTTACTCATGCATTAGACTCTGCCGATTTGTCCTCATTGGCAGAAGTTGCTCGAAGATGGTCGAAGTACAATCTGCCAATTGAAAAAGTTCCTGACTTGATTCCTGAAAAAAGATTAAATACTGAACTAAGTGTTGTATCCAAAGAGATCATTGTGCAAACTGATTCTGAATTTCTTCTAGAAGATGAAAAAACAACAGATGAAATAATTATGCCTAGAAAATCTATTTCAGACAATGAGTTGAGTCTGGATCAGAGTGTAACTAGAATTGTGGAACTTTTGGCCAGCAAAATATTTACCTATGGAATTACCTTTCAAATATTAGTGGATGAAGGTATTAGTTTTGAAGCAGAACATGATTTTAAGGAGTATTTAGATCAAATTATTTTAAGTTTCTTAGGGCCGCTCTTAACAGAACTAGGGGCACAATCTGAAGGGAATAAGAAGATCACACTTACGACCACAAAAAGACACGATATTGAAACAGGTATTAGCATTGTGGATTTGGCCATGGCCCCGACTCCTTCAATTCGTCTTTCTGAAGAAGAATTTGTTATTCCCGTGACGCTTCTTAAGGAAATTGGTGGAAGTGCAAAGATTTTAAATAATGGCGCCATTTGGATGGAGCTGCCTTTAAAAATTAAATTTAAATCTTCGCAAAACAACTTAAAGGCAAAAATCGAAAAGAATGAGCAAAAATTAATACATCTTTTTCGAGGGAAAAAAAGAGATTTGTTAAAAGATTTTGGACTTTCTTAGAAAAAATGAGAATACGGCCTAGAATCTTTTTTTTGACATTTTTTTATAATCAATATTTTTAAGGCATTGGTCTTTTAGATAATCATGCAAGGAATAAGATTTTGCGATAGGCAACAAAAGGGTATGCTGGATAATTTTTTTCATTTTTTTTCGATGATAATTATAAAGATAGTAAGAAAATATTTTGGCATTAAATACTGCGCTCTTTGAGATAATTTTTATATTTTCATTATTTATTTGGTATTTCTGGTCTAAAAGTTTCAAGGAGAGGGAGTATGCTTTTTTTCTGTCAATGGGGATTTGGGAATTTTTTAAGAAAGATTTAAAGTCCAAGTAAAGATCACATTTTGCATAGGGGTTATAAATGAGTTTTGAGCATTCTGCTAAAAAATTTTCTTTTAAAATTAAAAAATATAACGAATCTTTATAGCAGTCTTTTTTGGTAAATAATGTTTCGTGAATTTGATCGACTTCTTCTGAATAGGTGTGAGAAATAATCATTCCGCAAATAGCAGCTACTTTATTTATTGAGTAATTTGAAGAAAAAAAATTGAATGTTCCAGGGATTCTAAAGATTGCACCCTTATATAAAAGTTCACGATAGAGAATCTCTACCGACTTAGGTAGGGCGCTGATATTTTTTAAAATTTTTTTGAGGTGAAGTGGCCCATGTAAATTATAATTGAGATCTTTTGAAAATGGTGCAAGGCCAAAACATTGGCGAAGGGTTTCTATCGTTTCTGCAATGGTGTCACTGTCGCAGTTGAGAACATTTCTTCTCCAGTTATCTCTTAGGTATTCATGAATATCAAAATGAGGATCATCTTCGAAGTGCTCGTGCCAATAAAGTAAGCTTTCATATTTAATCCACGGTGGTGATGACTGAATGCAGAATTCATTTTCGTTAAACTTAATAATTTGAGAGAGAGATCTTTTTATTTTTTTCTTTTTAAGTTTCCAATAAAAGGAATCAAGATTTTGATGGATAACTGTTTGAACAAAATTGCTGTATTTTAATTTTTTGCATTCTTTCTCTGTCATTAGAGGGAGTTTATTTTTTGCAAGATGCATTTCTCCAAAAAAAACGACTAAAATATAATTTTCAATTGGATCTAGATTTTTTAGGGTGGAGAAAATTTTTTGGGCGGCAGATTGATCTCTTCTTTTTAGACTCCCCTTGGTATTTAAAGCAATGATTTTTTCAACTACAACCGGTGAAGGCATTTTTTTGTGATAGGCTTTTGCCCATTCAAAAAAAGGACGATAGTGAACCCATGGGAATTTCCATGATTCAGAATAATTAATTTTTTCTAAAAATTCAATTTCAGTAAGATGGCCACTTAGATAGTGATTAACTATTATTTGATCAGACTGTTGGATAAACTCCAGTCCAAAAATAATTTTTTTATTTTGCCCCTTAAGCGCCGTGAGCATCCTCTCAAGATTCTTGGCATTTTGGTCAAAGCTGTGAAAGTCGCCAACATACACAACGGTTGAAGATAAAATTTTATTTTGTAATTCAATCTCTGAGGTAATGCTAAAAGGATAGGAATTGATTTTTAAGAAGTTGGCCTCATATCTTTTAAATTCAGGAGATTTTCCCCACTCAATTTTATCTGTTTTATTTTTTATATAATAATAAAACTTTCGTTGTAGGGCTTCTGCTTTCATCGATATTTCAAGATGAAATCTGTTGAATAATAATTTGAGAGATAAATTGCTCTAGAGAATTTTTTGATTCCGTCAATTTAGATTTAATCTCTTGTTTTTCACTTAGGATTTTTAGAAGGTCCTGTACCCTTGGAATTTTCATGGTTTGTAAAATGGTATTAAGCGGCCGATTCATTGTAAACTTCATGAGAAAACTAATAAAGTAAAGCATGCTTTCATCAGAATAAATTTGGCATAAGACTGATTCATTATTTAATAATTCCAAGTAATGGCTAAATTCATTGGATCTTTTGATTACACTGTTGACTGTCAAATTAAGTTCTAATTTAGAGGCCACCATAAATTTGATAAAGATATCTGGGTTCTCAGGAAAAAGAGAAAAGGTTTTTATTTTTTTTAGTTTATCGATAAAAAGAGGATTATTAAAATTAGAAAATTCGGAAACATCAGTCATTTGTTCAAGCGCCTCATTAAAGGATGCTTTAAACTGACAAAGGCGGCCTAAAAAATCAGATAAACAGTCTTGGTGGGCCACTAAATTAAAATTTTTCAGTCTTAAAATATTTTTAGTCAGTTCATCGGGATGAAGAGAAAGAATATTTTTGCCAGAAAACAAGAGGTAGGGATTACTCGCTAAAAAGTCCTCATTTAATTTGGTATTGGCGGCAAAAAAAATAGGAATCATTAATCCTTTTAATTTTCCTTTGGTTTTAGTTGGCCCACCATTAAGTGAAAATTCTGCTATTTGTTTTCCGATCTCGGTTCTAAAATATTCTCTAAATAAATTTATATTCAAATGGGGAATTTTAGGACGTAATCCAAAATATTGATAAAAAGCGTGTCCCAGTTGATTGAGTTTTGCTTTAAAGCTTGAGCTTGGAATAATTTCTAAATAGATTTGTTCAATGTCTTCGTGGCCAACTATAAAAATATAGGGGTAAAGTTCTTCAACCCTCAGATTTTTATTTATAAGACCAATAAAGTTGTCTCTTGCAATCATATTATTTTCATTCGTGGGATCAACTGTCTCAAAATTAAAAAAATAATCAAAGCTATAGCAGTTTTTAGTTAAGTTTTTAAAGAATAAGGGGTGGGTTACTCGATTTGTATTTGTAGAAGATTGCAGAAGCTTTCCGTCAATAATGGCATCTTGGTGGAAAGAAAAAGTGATATTGCTTTGGCCTTCGTTTTGATAAATGGGGGTGAGCGGGGTTTTTATCCTAAAGAAGTGATCAAGTTCTTTAACCACTTGGCCAAAGAGAGAAAAAGAGTGCAGCGTACCTGTCCATTTAAATCGAAGGCAAGCCTCTTTATTTTTATTTTGTCCATCTTGTAAATTGATTAGGTCTTGTGAGTCCGGTTTTTCTTTTCGTTTCTTCAGAACATAAAGAAAGGGCGAAATTTCGCCTTTGCCTTTTAGTTCATCAAAATCAAAAATGGCCTCAACTTTAAATTGCTTTAAAAGTTGGTCAATCTTTTCACTTTTACTAGGAACAAAAAACTGTTGAGTGGTAAATAGGAATAAAAATCCATTTTCTTTTAGTGAATCAGACTGAGAAAGGACTTGCAAAAGGAGGTGATGGTGTTGATTATTTTTTGGCAATTTAGAAATATTTAAAATGACATAATCAAATTGAAAATTTTGTTTTAGTCCTGGAAAGAGAGAAAATTGCTCATCTTTGTCTTGATTTCTTTGGTGATTTTTTAAATTAAAAATAGAGGCCAAAAACTGAATGAGACCTTTTTCAATTTTTAAATGAACTGAATCGCTTTCGGTATTATTTTTTAAATGTTGGTATTTATCTACTAAAAAAGTCAGAAACTGAATTTCCTGGATTAATTTTGTAAATTCACCTTCGTTGAAACTTTGTCCTTCAAATTCGGGGAAGATAATGTCTTCTTCAAATATTTTACTTGTGCTTGAATTTTTAAGAGCATCACTTTCGCCTAGCCAATGGGATTGGGAAAATGAAGAGAGGTAGTCACCGTTAAATTTGCAATGTTTGGTGTGATGAGAAATATCTTTGTAAAATGAATTAAAATGTTCTTTTTTCTCAGTTTCAATCCAGGAGGGAAATTGGCCTAGAAGCAGTTTTAAAAAGGAGCCAAAAGATTTGTGCGATAAAGAATGAGAAAATTCAGATTCACAGAACATTTGTTTTCTGTCGATGAGTTGTTTGCTTGGTCTGTAGGTGCAAAGTTTTACTATTTCTTGAAGTGAAATTTTTTCTAGATTGGGCAAATCTTTAAGTATTTTTTTTGAAAGTTCTGAGCTTGGGCCATACCAACTGTATTCGTTAATTTTAAATGAAGCACAGGATATTTCAGAATTAGATCCCTTCGGGAAGAAGTGGGAAAAAAGGGCATTGGGTGCAAGTACAATTTTTTCTCGTAGTTCTTGCTTCGGTAAAGGAGCAAGTTTTAGCAGAAATCTAATTTTATAGATATAGAGGGCGACTGATCTAAAACTATGAATTTTGATAAAGTTATTGAGTTCTTTTCGATAAGGAGAGTTGTGGTTAGTAAAATGCGCCCAAAATTGCAAGGGGCCATTTAGTTCTATTGCTGATATATTATTAACTTGAGCAAAAGATATAAAATTATTAAAAAGGGATTGTTTTAAACTGGGATTAAGTTCCTTAAAAGAGCTTAGTTTAATTTCAGCGTCTATCCATAATTCTTGGATTATTTTTTTTGTCCTCAGCGCTTCTTTGGAATTGAGGCTTTCTCCACCCCAACCAGGAGTTACTAATTTTTCAGGTTGAAATTTAGATGTTTGATTAGCAGATGATTGAGCGGTCTGTTTTTTATCTTGAGAAGTTGGAGTAGTCGAGTATTCTTCGCCTATCCAAGATTGTAAAAAAAATGATTTGGTTAATGATTGTGATAATGCCACATTGGCCCCCATGAGGGGGGATTTATTTGAATCATTTCTCGATTCATTCCAAAAATTTTCTTTTTCTATCACGTCTCATCCTGAGGAACAAAAAATCACTTCTTTCACGATGAAAGACTTTTAATACTTTTCTCTTGCGGTCTTTTGCTTTGAGGAAGTGTCTTATTTTTTATTTGAAAAATTTTGCCTCAATCCGAGTTAATTTGTCATGAAAAAATATTTTAAATATTTAACAATTAGTTGAAATTATAGGACAAGCTACGTTAATTATAACTTCGCAATTTATTTTAAGTTTTTTTAAAAGTTACCGTAAAGAAGTGAAATGAATGCCCATGTCTAGGCGAAAATTGGGTCGGAGTTTTTTATGGAAAATAAAGCAGCGGATAATGAAGATGTTAAGGGTTTTAATGACTCGGAATTAGAAGATATAATGAACGAGATTGAAAATTTAGAAAATGATTTAGCTGCTGAGTCCTCAGAACCTGAGAATCAAGTATTAGAGTCAAAAGTGCAAAATAATAAAGATGAAGCGCCTCCTCAAAATGGCGGCAATGTTGTCAATATTGCATCTGTAATTGGTTCCCATATTCCAGAAGTAGAGTCGTCACTTAATTTAAAAGTGGAAGGAAAGTTGGGTGTTAATTTTTCTTTTAATATTGGGCCCAATACAGTGACATTAAAAATTGAAGAAAGTGGACTGACTATTGAAATGCAAAATGGAGCAAAATTCACAATCCCTTTAGAAGATATAAAAAAGTCTGCATAATAGAATAGATACTAATCTTCACTTGAAAACTCAGCTGGAACCAGTATATGTCAGTAAAAATATTAGGCGGACTTCTCAAGGGTTTTTCCTTGGCCATTGAAGATCAAGAAAAAACCAGGGCCACTTCAGTATTATTAAAAAGAAAAATTTTTGATTTTAGACAAAATTGGGACCATTTCTACTTTTGTGATCTTTGTGCAGGATCTGGATCAGTGGGCATTGAGGCCTGGTCAAGGGGGGCAAATCAGCTTCTATGCATAGATCTTGATGCTAAAACTATTTTATCACTAAAAAAAAAATTCCAATTAATTAAGCAAAAATTTTATGAGGAATGTTCTCAAAGGGAACTTCTGATATTAAAATTAGAAGCTGAAAATTTTTTAAAGGATTTAGAAAAGTATAACTTGAAATATTCTTTTCTTCAAAAACGGTGGGTTCTTTTTATCGATCCTCCCTATGAAAGATTGTCAATTTACCAAGGCCTTAAGGAGTCACTTCAAAAGGAATCTTTTTTTTGTGAAGTTTGGATTGAATCGGATAATCTTAAAGGTCTAACTAAAGATTCCTGGCCATCGTCACTTGGCAATTATAATCGGAGTCGTCATTACCAGCATGGAGATCACTACATAATACAATATGTAAGAAATTAAGTGATTTACGAAATGGCCTTTTTACTTTTATTATAATCATCATGTTTGAGTTTTCCAGTATGGAAAACTCAGTATTACGAGTGGTATACCCTGGGAATATTTTAGGAGAAGGCAAATTTGAAAAATAAAAGCGTCGCACTTTACGCAGGTTCGTTTGATCCCTTTACCTATGGACATCAAGATATTGTTGCTCGGGCCCTGACAATCTTTGATCAGATTATTATTTTAGTGGCAAAATCTCCTAGAAAAACGGCATTTTTATCTCTTGAATCAAGAATAGATGGTCTTAAGACAATTTATGCTAAAAATAAAAATGTCCAAATTTTTTCATGGGATGGGTTAGTAGTGGATTATGCAAAAAAAAATAATATTAAACATATTATCAGGGGTCTCCGGCCGACAGGGGATTTTGACAATGAATTTCAAATGGCCAGTATGAATAGAGACCTTAATAAAAACATCGATACTGTTTTTTTGGCCGCTGGCCCTGATTATTTTCATCTTTCATCAAGTTTGGTTAGAGAAATTTTTTATCATGGTGGAAATATCGCTAAATATGTTCCAGATCATTTCATTCAGTTGATGAGAAAAATTAAATAGGGGGATTTCAATGCATATTAGCTCTAGGGTAAGAGACATAAATGAGAGTATCACTCTTAAGCTTAATGCTAGAGCAATGGAACTCTCTGAACTTGGGAAAAATATTTATAATTTAACAGCAGGGCAACTTCCCTTTCGCCCGATGAATGAATTTGTAGAACAAATTAAAAATGAGTTAAATTTTTTAAAAAGTTTTCAATATTCGCCAGTTCCTGGTTTTAAGGAACTGCGAAAAAAAGTTATCGCCTATATTGAAAAAACTAGAAAAATTGAACTTGGCCCATTAGGCGAAAAATTTGATTGTATTATCAGCAATGGTGGCAAACATTCTTTGGCAAATGCCTTATGGGCCTTAGTGGATCCAGGTGATGAAGTTATCATTCTTGCCCCCTATTGGGTTTCTTATCCCCAGCTTATAAAATTTTGTCGTGGCGTCCCTATCGTTGTGCAATCTGGGCCTTTTGAAAACTTCACTCCTAATATTGAAGATATTAAAAAAGCGATCAGTGAAAAAACGAAGTTGATTATTGTTAATAGCCCCAATAATCCAGCGGGAATTCATTATTCAAAAGAGTGGATGAAAGAATTTGCACAATTATTAAAAGATAATCCTCATCTTAGCATTATAAGCGACGAAATTTATTTTGAAGTTGCCTATTTTGATCCAGGGCCAACATATTTTTATCAATATTATCCAGAACTTTTAGAGAGAACACTTATTATTGATGGGATCTCTAAAGCGCTTGCCTCAACCGGACTTCGCATTGGTTATTCTATCGGGCCAAAAGAAATTATCGAGGCAATGAGTAAACTTCAAGGACAAACGACTTCCGGTGCTAATAGCCTGATGCAAAGGGCCCTCACCCAAGTTGATTTTGATCTCATTCCTCATTTTATGACTCCTATTCGCAATCATTTAAGACATAATGCTCAGCTGGTGCAAGATGTATTTCGAAATGCAGGATTGGCAAAATCTTGGTATCAGTCGACTTCTGCTTTTTATTTTTTAGTGGATTTTTCCAATGCCCCACTTATGAATAGTTATCGAGAAGATAAGGATGATCGCACAGATTACTCAGAAAAAATTGCTGAGGATTTGCTTAATGAGCATGCCATTGCCATTGTTCCTGGCGAAGATTTTGGTGCTCCAAATTCTGCTCGTATTAGTTTGGTATTAGAAGCGGGGCCACTTAAAGAGGCCCTCTTATTGGTCGTTAACTTTATGAAAAAAGGGCCAACAAGACAGTAATACCACTTCGCTCTTATCCAGAAATATTTACCCCCTCTTTATAAAAACTATGGAGATTCTAAAATAAAAGTGGGGGTATATCTTTGCACCACTCAATCGAAACACTCAGGTATTTTTTTCTTTTTATAAGTCTCTTTTTTTGGGGAGGCTGTGGTGTAACGAAAGATGAAAAAACAGCTGAGGTTGTTTTAAGTGCAAATATTCTTTTAACTCAAGGGAAATGCCAAGAGGCCATTGAGGTTTTAGAAGGGCATGGTCGGGTTAATGAAGATGCAAAGTATTTGATGACCCTCGCTTCTGCCTATGCCTGTCTTAATGGCTATAGAGAAACTTCTTTTTTTGCCAACGATCTTTCAAAAACAAATACCCCTACCCCCTTCGGTGGAGCTGGCACCTATCAAAATGCTGGTAATATGACGTCGGCAACTGATAGTGATTTTTATTACATGCAAAAGGCCATTGATATTTTAATTTATGCTGGTGGTTTAGAAGCAGATGTAAATCCTACAGCAGATTTGCGCGCTCTTAAATTTATAGATTCAGATGCTCGGGATATTAATTCTCAGCTTTTATATATGGTCTTAGAACAGCTCGGGCGATTTTATCGATACTACGGCAATTCTAGTTCTACGGGGGTGAAAGGAAGTGGTACCGGAGCAAACACTTGTTTTGTCAGTTATGAAAATGTGTCTTTAGATGTTGGCACAAACCTAACAACTTATTTAGCGCTCGGAACAACCGGTGCATGTACGGCAATTGCCACTGGCCATGGCAGTTTTGGTGTTGCCAATAATTATGTTACGTCACGACTTTGTCAGGGAGTCGTACTGATGAATACTTTGTTAGATCTTTTACCAAAGGTTTTGAGTTCATCGACATCGACTGATTTATCTGCAGTTTCGGGCCTTCAAACAAATATAAATTTATTGAAAACGGCCCTTGCCACTGCCAAGGTGGGAACGACAAATGTTAAATCCGTTACATCGCAAACATTATGTGTGTCACAGAATTCTTCCAATGATGACTTTATACAGGCCTATTATGCTTTTATTTTTGAGCCACTCTTTTTATGAGTAAAAATTGATGAAGTTAATTTTTATTTTTGTATTCTTTTTATTTCACATTAATTTGTCAAAATTATTTGCTAAAGAAGTGAGGCATTTAGTTCGAAGTCCTAGGGCCCTGCTTATGGGTGATGCTTATACATCTTTAGTTGAAGACGAATACATTCTTTTTTACAATCCTGCGGCAATTGGAAAAACTTTTGGGGTTTATCTTACTCCTTTGAATGTGGATCTTGGAGTTACTAACTTTTACGATGACCAAGCGAAATTTAAAAACCTACCGAAAACAGCACCGGGAATTGCCAGTCGATTTATGGGTTATCCTATTTATCTCCACGCTGGTTATAATCCGGGATTTAGATTTGGCCCATTTGCTTTTAATTATTATTTATCCAATACCTCTAGTATGGTCATGCATAATATTGTCCATCCTTTCATTGATATTGATTATCGTTATGATCGCGGTTTTACTTTTGGTTTTGCCTATACCATTGGGAAAAGCGCAAAAAAGAACTACAAAACAAAGAAGAAAACGACACCCACAGGACGTCGAACATCATTTGGATTTTCCACAAAGTTTATCAGCAGGGAGAGTATTGCTGAGAATATTTCTCTTTATAGCACCACTCTTTTAAATCAGATTGCGACCAGCGGAGGCGATACAGCGGCCTTAAAAAGAGCTTTAGGTTTTTCAAAAGGAGATGGCTGGGGAGGGGATTTGGGTATTGAGCATGCCATTACTCACGGTAGTACTGAGCTAACGGCGGCATTTTCTATTTTAGACGTTGCTAATACTAGAATTAATAGACATGAAGGAACTAGAAAGATTCCAGTTCAAGAAATGTCGGTTAATTCAGGGATTTCTTTTAAGCAAGATTTTACTATTCTTGATTATTCCTTCAGTTTAGATTTGCACCCTCTAAATCAAAATATAGACTTTATGCGCAAGTTGCACATGGGATTTCAATTAGGCCTGCCTTTGGTTCGCGCTTATGCTGGGCTTAGTGAGGGGTATGTCAGTTACGGTTTAGGTTTGAGATTGTGGCCGATTGAAATTTTAGCTGGCGTCTACAGTGTTGAATTAGGCACAAAATATAAAGATCAACAGGGTAAGAGGGCCCTCATCTATATTAATCTTTTAGATTTTTCTTTCGATGTAATGTAATACCAATTTGCTATTTCTCTTCACAATTCAAAATAAAAGTTTCAAAATTAACAGATGCAGGAAAAAATCCTGTGGAATTTATGAGGAGACTGATTTGATTAAATCAAAATCAAAAGAAAGTATAAAAAAAACTGTGCATGAAAAATACTTTGTCCTTGATACTAACGTTTTACTTTTTGATCCTCAGTCTATTTTTAAATTTGGAAAAAATGTTGTTTATATCCCACTTATTGTCATTGAGGAATTAGACCGTTTCAAAAAAGATCAAAATGAGAATGGACGAAATGCTAGGTATTTTTCTCGAATTATAGATGACTTGAGAATAACTGGCGCACTTTCTACTGGTGTTGAATTAGAAAATGGCGGCAAACTGATCATCTCAGTTAATCGCAAAAGCGCCAATAATTCGAATCATGATATTGATTTAACCATTAATGATAATTTGATATTGTCGAGCGCCCTTTATCTTAAAGATGACGGTATTAAAACTGTCTTGGTAACAAAAGACATTAACCTTAGGCTTAAGGCCGATGTCTTGGGGGTTATCGCTGAAGACTACGGTGCTCAAGACGTAAAGATTGAAGAATTATATACTGGAAATAGAGTTCATCATGTTGCACCAGAAATACTATTAGAGTTTGAAAAGAATCGTTTTTTACCAATGAAAAATGCCGCATCTCTTGGCATATTTCCAAATGAGTATATGGTTTTAGCTGATCCAAATAATGAACGCTATCGTCTTCTTGGAAGATATTCTGAGGCGAAAGGGGGAATTGTTCCCCTTATTCCAATGAGGGAAGGTGTTTGGGGTATTTATCCTCGAAATACGGAACAACAATTTGCCCTTGATGCTCTTTTAAATGAAGAAATTAAGTTGGTGACCTTGGTTGGAAAAGCAGGTACCGGAAAAACTCTTTTAGCTATTGCCGCTGGACTTGAAATGACCATTGGCAAAGAAAAATACACTCGTCTTTTGGTTTCTAGGCCAATTCAACCGATGGGTAAAGATTTAGGTTATCTTCCAGGTGACGTGAACGAAAAACTGGCCCCATGGATGCAACCTATTTTTGATAATATGGATTTTTTATTTGGCGCTCATCATGAATCAACAACTGAATCATGGGAAGAATTAATCAACCAGGGTCTTTTACATGTAGAACCTCTAACCTACATTCGGGGCCGCTCTATTCCTTCTCAGTATTTAATTGTAGATGAAGCACAAAATTTATCACCTCATGAAGTTAAAACAATTATTACCAGAGCAGGTGAAGGTACTAAAATTATTTTAACAGGAGATTGTGAGCAGATCGACAATCCCTATTTGGATAACGTCAATAATGGTTTGGCCTATGTGGTTGAGCGTTTAAAAAATGAGGGAATTATCGCTCATAGCTCATTAAAAATCGGCGAAAGGTCGCCACTCTCTGAAATTGCCTCAAAATTGCTGTAACCCTTAAGGTCTTAATGGGATCAAGTTTAAGAAGTCATTTGCGAGCCCCTTTATATCGAGATGTGCTGTACCTTGATGAAGGGCACGTTTTAAAATGTTTTGGGGCCAATGTTTCAGAAGGCGGTATTTTGTTGGGACTTTTCCCCCATGTTCCCAATATTAATTTAATGCCTCTGCTTGTTGAAATTCCCAAGTATCCTCTTTTTTCTCAGATGGATAAAGATGAAATTTGTCATTTAAAGGCAGATACCATTCCTTCTGAGATCGTGAGAATGCGAGGAAAAATTGTAAGATCATTTGAAGGGAAAAGTGACATTGATAAAATATTTATTCAAAATATTGGATGCCAATTTATCGATACTGATATCGCTAAAAAAATAATTCCCGATTATATTAATATTTTCACCGCCAATATTGTTTTTTTGTTAGGTCTTTTTGAAAATTCACATCGGCAAGAAGAACAAATTGCGGTTATTCGAAATATTTCTAATATTTTAGGCCATAAAAAAGATGAATCTCTTTCTATTTTGAGACAAAAAATTTTGCACGATTATCAGTCTTTAAAAAGCAATTAATCTTTTTTTACCAGGTACTGTGTCGTAAGGTGCTGAAACCACGTTGTAAAAAATACAATATTCTTTATCGCTTTGCAGTGGTGTGATATTAAATAAAAGATATTATGAATCAAGAAATGAGCAACCCCTATTTAGAAGGCCGGCTACCTAAAAAAGAACTTTGGGAACAGATGGTTATTGACCTCGAATTGCTGTTGGCCCCCTATAAAAACAAAGATATTGGTTTAAGAATTTTAAGCAATAAAACTCAAATTAGTGAAAAAACCTTAAAGCGGATGCTCAAGGCAGAGTCCACTCCCCACGGACTTACACTGCAGCGTTTTTATGAATATTTTTTTAAGTTAATAAGCAACGAAGAAAATTACAAACCTATCCACAAAAAAATAAAAGAAGTTCTCGAGAAAGTTTCAATTTATAAGAAACATAAAATTGATGGGGAGCTTGAAAAAGAACTCCAAGAAAATAAAGTTTTTCGGGATTTGTTTTTATTCACTCGGACTGGCCCAGTATATAAGGAATGGGTTTTAGAGCAATACGGTTTATTTGGTCTTGAGGTCGTAGGAAAAATGATTCAACATGATCTTCTTATTGAGAGAGAAAAAAATGTTTATGTGGAAGGCGCACTTTCAATTTCTAAAAGTAGCGAAACACTAAAAAAAATTATTTTAGATTTAATCAAGGATCATTTGCACACGGAAAAACTACAGGAGTACGGGCACAATATTGCCTTTTATGCTATGGAAGGTGTTAACGATCAATCATTAGAAGAAATTCTCAGGTTGACTGAAGATTATAAGAGAAAAGTTGCAGCTGTAGTTTTGCGGCCAGAAAATAAAGGTTCCAACAGAGTATTTGCATTATCAGTGGTTGATTTGATGAATATTGATGAAGGAAATAAGGGGAAACTACATTGAAGATATTATTAGTTCTGCTCATTGTTTTTTTTGGTGTCGTCCAAGCTAGTGGTGACTTTGGAGAAGGTGGCGGCCCTAAAATTATTAAAAGTTTAAGTAAAAATTATGAGTTAAACATTTATAAAGATCGAGTGGAATACGTTAGCTTTCTAGATAGCTTGGTTTTAAAAACTGTTGATAACAAATATGAACTTTTAGATTATGAAAAAGTGATGAGGCGTAATTTACTACGAGCTCAGTTTATAAAAGATTCTAAAAAAATGGAAGAATATGTTAAAGAGGGAGAGTCATTTCTTATTGATAAAAGAAAAGTTTCAAAGAAAGAGTTTGGGTCGTTGGAAATAAAATCGATTGCCATTTTTTATACAGAAAATGGCAATAAATATTTTTCCGATGATATTTGTGATTACATGATAACGGTTTTTAAGAAGCAAGAAGTGTCCAAACTTTCCAATCTGCTAGAATTGCGTCTTTGCGGGCGTTTTCAACAAATTATTAAGGCAGATGATATTGTTAAAGTAAAAGTCGAATTTCATAAAAATTAATTTAAATTTTTAGATTGAAAATTTTTCGGTCAAGATCACTAATAAGACCTTTGACTTGAAGTGAAAGAGAAGCGTTGTCTTCTTGCAGGCGATTTTCAATTTCTGTCAATAATATTAGCGCCTCTTTTAAAATTTTTAAATTGCATAAACCTCGATCTAATTCTTGAGATATCTGATTGGCCTCAGTAATAATTTGTTCAAAACTCAGCGCCTGATAATAGGAGGCCTGAGACTGGAGTTGTAAATCGGAGGTTGTTTTCATCGAAGATTTTGAAGATTTATTTTTACGCCATAAAAATAGATCAAAAATATTATTGTCAGGTGATAGAAGATTCATTTTTTTAAGTCTCTCTTTAGCTGAGCTTATAGAGGCCATTAGCTTCGTTCGACAACTTCAAAATGATTAAAATTATAAGACAGTAATTTTTACTCTACAGATGTTATTTGGCCTGCTGCTTCTTTTTGCTTTTTGAAAAAATATTCACGGCCAAACTTATATGCTTGGCCATGAATATTATATTTATTTTCCGTGCTTATTAAACCATGCCTTGCTGTCTTTTGGGCCCGGTTTCATCGCGTCTTTTCCTTTGTTCCAATTGGCGGGACAAACTTCTCCGTGTTTAGCAGTGTATTGAAAGGCCTCAACTAAACGAAGAGTTTCTTCAATATTTCTGCCAACCCCAAGGTTGTTGATGGTGGAGTGTTGAACAACATTTTGTTCGTCAATAACAAATAGTCCGCGAAGTGCAATTCCCGCATCTTCGATGAGAACACCGTAATCTGTGGCAATTTTTTTAGTAACGTCAGCAAGCAGTGGGTATTTGATTTCCCCGATACCGCCTTCGTTTCTTGCTTGTTTTGACCACGCTAAGTGAGAAAATTTTGAATCGATTGAGCAGCCGATAACTTCACAATTCATTTCGTGAAACTTGCTGATTGAATCAGAAAATGCGGTGATTTCAGTGGGACAGACAAATGTAAAGTCCAAAGGATAAAAGAAAAGCACTTTCCATTTGCCTTTATAATCATCCAAAGAGACGGATTTAAATTCGCCATTTACCAGGGCATCGGCCTTGAAAAAGGGGGCGGGGCGACCGACGAAACGAGTTGGTTTTTGTTCAAGAGTCATAAAATTCCTCCGTATTAAAATTGTTGATTAAATCTAGAATGAGCATTTGCTTATTGCAAGACACCTGGGGCCTGGAGTTTGGCAATAAATAAAAACAAACTTCTCGGATTCTTTGTTCGGTGGGGCAGTTTTGTTCATGCAATATAATTGAGATAAAGCTTAAGGGGAAAGTCTTTTCTGGCGAAAAGTTAGCAAAAGGCCTAGACTCAAACCCATTAAAAATGGTGTCAAATAATACCGTTTTTTGGGGTTTTATTTTTAAAGAAGGGAGAGAACATGTCAGAACCTAAGGCTTATATTCCCAATCCGATTGTTATTGAGCAGACGGCAAGAGGGGAGAGACAGTATGATATTTACTCTCGTTTGTTGCTCGATCGAATAGTTTTTCTAGGAACAGAAGTAAACGATACAGTGGCCAATTTGATTGTCGCCCAGATGCTTTTTTTAGAGCAAGATAATCCCGAAACGCCAATTCATTTTTATATCAATAGTCCCGGAGGGTCTGTTTATGCCGGCCTTGGTATTTACGATATTATGCAACACATTTCTTGCCCCGTTTACACCTACTGTGTCGGTCTAGCGGCATCCATGGGCTCACTGCTGCTTACTGCAGGCAGCGCAGGCCATAGACACGCTCTTCCTCATAGCCGTATTATGATTCATCAACCCTTAGGTGGGGCCAGGGGGCAATGCTCGGACATTCAAATTCAGGCGAAGGAAATTCAGGATTTGAAAACTCAGCTTAATCAGATCTATATTAAGCATTCTGGAGTAGGGCTTACTGAATCTCAAATTGAATCGGCCACTGATCGAGATAATTTTCTCTCACCGACCAGGGCAATAGAACTTGGGCTTATTGATAAAATTATAGAAGGCAACAAAAAAAAGAAAGCGATATAAATAAAGGATAAAAAATGAGCAAAGATAAATCTTTTAATACCACTCTTCATTGCAATTTTTGTGGCAAATCACAAAAAGAAGTGAAGAAACTTATTGCTGGCCCAGGCTGCTATATTTGCGACGAGTGTATCGAACTTTGCAATGACATCATTTACGAAGATTCAGTTAAGAGCACCACCAAAGCAACCATGGATCGTGTGCCAAAACCGAATGAAATTAAAATGCATTTAGATCAGTACGTGATTGGCCAGGATCGTCCCAAAAAAATTATTTCAGTAGCTGTTCATAATCATTATAAAAGAATTGCCTACAAGGGTAAAAAGGGTGCACCTAAAAAAGACGACTCTGTAGATTTGGCAAAATCTAATATTTTATTGGCCGGGCCTACTGGCTCGGGAAAAACTTTGATCGCTCAGTCTTTGGCAAAGTACCTCAACGTTCCTTTTGCGATTGCTGACGCCACTTCTTTAACTGAGGCCGGTTATGTTGGTGAGGACGTGGAAAATATTATTTTGAATCTTTTGCAAAACTGCGACTTTGATGTGGAGAGAGCTGAACGAGGAATTGTCTATATTGACGAGATTGATAAGATCGCAAGAAAGGGCGAGAACACCTCTATTACACGCGATGTTTCGGGAGAAGGGGTACAGCAGGCCTTACTTAAAATTATTGAAGGAACAGTGGCCTCTGTGCCTCCCAAGGGCGGCCGTAAGCACCCTCAGCAAGAATTTATTCAAGTTGATACTAGTAATATTCTTTTTATCTGCGCCGGGGCTTTTGTGGGTTTAGATAAAGTGATTGAAAGAAGAACTTCAAAACGCCCTATGGGATTAGTCAAAGAGGCACTTAGTTCGGAAAAATCGCTAGTGGAGAAATTAGGGGGAATTGAACCTGAGGATCTTGTTAAGTTTGGTATGATTCCTGAATTTATCGGCCGTCTTCCGGTCACTGCGCTTTTAGAGGAATTAGACGAAGATGCGCTAATGAAGATTTTAGTTGAGCCAAAAAATGCCATCACCAAGCAGTATAAAAAATTATTTGAAATGGAAAATATTGAAGTTGAATTTGAGACGGAAGGGTTGCGAGAAGTGGCCCGTATGGCACTGAAGAAAAAAACAGGGGCCAGAGGGCTGCGAGCAATTTTAGAGCAGACGATGCTAGATGTGATGTATGAAATTCCTTCGAATGACAGGGCGTGCAAGGTGATTGTGACACTGGATTCTATTCTTGGAAAAGAAACCCCGAAGATTATTGAGGGGCAGCGAGCAGTAAAAGAAATCTCTGATCGAACCACCATGCATCAGAAAAAAAATATGGAAACAGGTTCATAAGTTTCAGACATCCTACTAAAATATGGTTGTGAAAGGTTAAACTTCTTTTAAGTCTGAGTAACTCTATCAAGCTTAAGATGTGGAAATGTTTTTATGGGCAATTTATCCCCATGCTTTTTTTTTGCTTCCAAGCTTTCTTTCGATCTACAATTATAGAAGTGGCCCAATAAACGGTTGTTCATGAATGATGACCTAGTGTGGGCGAAGATTATGGCCAGTGCAGGAGGTACTATGGCGGATAAAAAAGCAGAGAAACTAGGCAGTAAGTTATTTCCTCTATTGCCTCTGCGTGATGTGATTATTTTTCCTCACATGGTTGTACCTCTGTTTGTCGGACGAGAGAAATCAATTGCCGCTTTAGAAGAAGCTTCGAGAACTGGCAATGAGCTTTTTTTAGTAACTCAAAAAGACGCCAGCATATTAAACCCTGAGCGAGAAGATCTTTATGATCTTGGGACAGTCGTTAACATCATTCAAATGCTCAGGCTTCCTGAAAATACGGTAAAAGTTTTAATTGAAGGGAAATATAGAGCGCGTATCAAAGATTTTAAATCGACTCCTGAAGGCCATTTTGCGGAAATTGAAAAATGTGCTCAAGAATTAGAAAATGCGGTATCGCTAGAAGCGGTGATGAGAGGGATTAAATCTACTTTTGAAGCTTATGTAAAACTCAACAAAAGAATACCTCCAGAGCTTTTAATGAGTATTTCTTCGATTACTGATCCTTCTCGCTTGGCGGATATTATCGTTGCTCACTTAACTATGAAGATTCCCGAAAAACAACAAATTCTTGAAGCTGTTAATGTGGAAAAAAGACTTCATTTATTACTTGAAAAGATGCAGGCCGAGATTGAAATAATCAACGTTGAAAGAAGAATTAGAACCCGTGTAAAAAACCAAATGGAGAAATCTCAAAAAGAATATTATTTGAATGAGCAAATGAATGCCATTCAAAAAGAATTGGGACAAAAAGACGATGGCAAAACTGATATTCAGGAAATGGAAGAGAAACTTGCTTCCAAAAAAATGCCCGACGATGCTCGCGACAAAGTGAGAAAAGAAATTAAAAAACTGAAGTCGATGTCGGCGATGTCGGCCGAGGCAGCAGTGGTTCGAAACTATATTGATTGGATGTTGGCGCTGCCTTGGTTTGAGTTTACGGTTGACGACAATAGCGTCGATCGCTGTGGCGAGATATTAGATGAGCAGCACTACGGACTCAAGGATGTGAAAGAGCGAATTATCGAATATCTGGCAGTTCGAAATTTAGTAAAAGATGAAAGTAAAGGTACCATTCTTTGTCTTGCCGGCCCTCCTGGGGTTGGTAAAACTTCTATTGCTCATTCTCTTGCTGATTCACTGGGAAGAAAATTTGTCAGAATAAGTCTTGGTGGCGTTCGCGATGAATCTGAAATAAGGGGGCACCGTAGAACTTATGTGGGAGCACTTCCAGGAAAAATAATTTCAGGCCTTAAAAAGGCGGGGACTAGTAATCCTGTTATTTTGTTAGATGAAATTGATAAAATGAGTTCAGATTTTAGGGGAGATCCAGCTTCTGCTATGCTGGAGGTTTTGGATCCTGAACAAAATAAAAGTTTTAGCGATCATTACATCGAAGTTGAATATGACTTGTCTAAAGTGATGTTTATTATGACCGCCAATGATCTCTCTAAAATTCCCGGGCCTTTGCGCGATCGTATGGAAGTGATTAACGTTACGGGATATACGCCAGATGAAAAACAGCAAATTGCCAAGAGGTTTTTACTTAAAAAAGCTGTTAAAAATAATGGACTAGGAAGTTATGAATTAATTATATCTGATGATATTTTTATGAAAATTATCAGAGGTTATTCTCGAGAGGCCGGAGTTCGTGAATTAGAAAGATTGATTAATACAGTGGCAAGAAAGACGGCGACAGAAGTTGTTTCTAAAAAAATTCCCGAAGGGCGCAAATTTAATGTAACTTCGAAGCAACTAGAAAAATATTTAGGGCCGCAAAAATTTGAAAGAACTGATGTGGAAAATGAACCACAAGTTGGCCTGGTAAATGGTCTTGCTTGGACTTCTGTAGGCGGTGAGATTATGCATATAGAAGTAGTGACGGTTCCAGGCAATGGTAAACTTCACGTTACTGGGAAATTAGGTGAAGTGATGCAAGAGTCTGCCAAAGCGGCCATGAGTTATGTGCGTTCGATGAGCACAAGACTTGGCATTGATACAACTTGGTATGATAAAAATGATATTCACATTCATGCTCCAGAAGCGGCAACGCCAAAAGATGGGCCAAGTGCTGGTGTGACGATGGTCACAGCACTCACCTCTGCAATTACTGGAATTAAAGTTTTGCAAGATGTGGCGATGACTGGTGAAGTGACAATTAGAGGAAGAGTTCTGCCAATTGGCGGCCTCAAGGAAAAACTTTTGGCGGCAAAACAAGCGGGCATTAAAAAAGTTATTATCCCACTGAAAAATTTAAAAGATCTGCCGGAAATACCACCAGAAATTCGCTCGGGATTGGAAATCGTGGGAGTTTCTCAGGCGGAAGAAGTTCTTAAGTTTGCGCTTAATTTGGCCCACCCAGAAACTTTTATGAAAGTGGTTGGACTCAAAGTTTTGGAAGGCACAGGAAATTTGGAAGTGGCCAACTAAATTAATCATCTATTTTTATACAAAAGGCGGCCAATTTTTTTGGCCGTTTTTTATTTTTATGAAATAGGAAATGACGAGGAATATTTTTCACCTCATAAATTGTGTTTTTATTTTTTTAATTTTAAGTTAGAATATTGCAGGGGATTGTAATATTTTTAATAAGGAATATTTTATGGGAAAGAGCTTTCTTTTAGTTTTTACGCTTCTCGTTTCTGGCAATATTTATGCTGATGCTGCTTCAAAATATAATGAGATGGTTGCAAAAGCAGAAAAAGATAGAGCTGAATATGAAAAGAAAAAAGGCAGTGATTTTGAGACCGAAATGGAAGGGCAAAGAAAGGCCTGGGCAGATTATAAGATCAAGAGAGAAAAATATGAGAAAGAACTTGCAAAATTAAAAGGTGAAAAAGAGGCGCTGGAAAAAGAAGTTGCAACTACTAAAGAGCAACAAGAATATATGCAAGAGAGGGTTGATAAGACCACTAAGGAAGTTAACGATTACGTAGAGGCCAATAAATTAAAGGACCCTACAGGGAATGGAGTTATCTTTGGACTTGGAACCACCAAGGTGCAAGATAAGTATAATAAATTAAGAGATGAAATGAGAACAGCGGAAGAGAATTTTAAAAGAATAGAGGGAAAACTTAATGAAACGAGAGGTAATTTAGAAAGGCATGGCCGGGCGATTGCTGCTGGTGAAACATCGCTTAGCGAGACTGCTGCAAAGATGGATGCTTATGGAAAGGGCTATCACTATGTAAAAGATAATAAAGCGGCGCAAGAGAAAGGGTGGACGGAAGAGAGGGCCAGAACTCTTGCTTCGGAAGTCGATTCTCATGCTCTAGAACTTTATAGGGATATGCAAAAAGATCACTATGAGGCACAGTTATTACTTACTGATTTTGCCACACTTCAAGGGAAGCACCAGATTGATGGATTAAAGCTTGAGATGTTAAAACAAAGAAACAGCGAGTTTTTGAAAAATACTTTAATTGGAGATTTCGTAGATAAAAGTATTAAAGCTGGCTATGATTCAAAAGAATTTTGTGAGGCCGCCAATAAATGTATTGGAGGAAGCGGGGAAGAATCTGCTAAGAAGATTGCCGATCTAGCTCGTAGATTGGATGATGTCACTAAGTTAGTTGGCGAAAAAAAGGGCAAAGATGTCAAAGATGGCAAGAAGTAATATAACAGGATAAAATTCGTTTTTATCAGTAGGCAATTGCTGCCTTGTTTATAAGGTTCTTCAAAATTTATTTTCTCTAGGGCAGAATACTGTGGAGGAGGAGAAATCCTATGGAAAAATATATTTTTCGTTTTGCACCTTTGATTTTTGCCTGGTTTTATGGAGCGGCCTTTGCTTATTTTATTTCTTCTCAAGATGGAGAAAAGCTCTATGGGCCAATTCAATCTTCTCAGTTTGGCACAGGGGGAACTTTCTTTTTGATTTTTATGGCGCTGGGATTGGTGATTCAATCAATCATTGAAGTGCGTAGTTTTCTTCAACATCGCACCCCACGAAAGTCCTCATTAAGAGAGATGTATCTTGAGCAGGAAATTGAAAAACTCAAGGGCCAAGTTTCTGAACTTCATAATGAACTGGCCAAAAGAACACCGATGGCGATGTAATCTTTGGGGCATTTTGGCCCTGCCTCTCTTTAACATTTGATTATTTCAAGTGTGTTTTTTGGCATGTCCTTTGTATTAACCCATCTTAATAATGGCCCTTCAAGATGAGGGGTTTATAGTGATTCAGGATGAATTCTACGCCACGGAGATTTTATGGCAAGAATTTTAAATGTTGTTACTTTGTTTGTTTTTCTCCTGCTTCTAAAGGCCGCCTTTGCCGATACTCGGATTGTTCGCATCGATATAAATGAGGTCGAAGAGAATGACAGAATTCATGCATTAGAAACTTATTATGGAAAAACAATTGCCGTTTCTAAGATTCAATCAAGAGGAGATATTAGCGCTGCCCCTGTCTATTTAAAGTTGGCCAGCGACATTTTAATTGATGATGTCGTAAAGCTTAAAAATGGTAAGAAAATTTCTTTGGAAGAATTAGAATATGCTTATATTGCAAAAGACTTTGTTGCCGTTAAAAAAGAGGATACTCAAGGCAAACATCCAGCGAGCGATGGGACCGCAGGAACTGCTGGTGGGAAATAGGCAGCATAGTCCCCTTTCGGTACCATTTTCAATTGATGCAAAAAAAGACTTGGCCCTTCATCTTACAAACTATTAAAATATACTCATCACGTTTGAGTTTCCCAAAGGGCCAATTTTAATGAATCGCTTGGTTGGAGTAAATGCTGTTATTTTTAGACCTAATCACGAGGGCAGCAGCGATCAAGATAGCTTGGAAATTCTTTTGATTAAAAGAAAGTTTGCGCCTTTTAATGGGAAGTGGGCGCTGCCTGGTGGCATGCTTAAAAAAGAAGAAGAGCATTTGCAAGCAGTGATAAGGGAGCTTCGAACAGAAACCGGATTGGAAATAAAAAATAAAAAAGACTTCTCAGCACTTTCTACCAGATGTAGAGAAGG
>JAHEZZ010000011.1 GCA_023250815.1 Bdellovibrionales bacterium | reverse complement strand
CATTTCGATGGCCGTGCATTCACAGCGTTTAGGGGCACAGCGGGGGCAATCATAATCAATAGGGTTCCAAAATTTGGGGTGTTTATTAATTTGATTAAATCCCATTTTTAATAAATATTTTTGTGAGCTGTTGCCAGGGGATTCAAGCCAAGAATGGCAAATAATGGCCTCGGCCCCCATTTTTAATAAAACATTTATAGAAGCTTCAGAGAGGGCCCTGCCAAGTCCCAATTGTTGATAATCTTTATGGACGAAGAGACTTTTAAAATAGGCCGTCTTTTGGGGATTACTTTGCCAAAGATGGGGGGTCAATCCTCGGGCCGAATAAACCCATTCTCCAGGAGCATAAGTAAGGCGAATGGCCACTACTTTTGAAGAATTATTTCTGACTAAAAAAGAGGCGTTTAAATTATTTTTCAGAGAATAAGCGAGAGATTTTTGAAGCTCTGGAAGTTGGTAATAATTTGGCCCAATCCAAAAATCGCAAAAGGATTTAATTTCCGGCAAATCACTATCTAAAATTTCAAGAATCTCGGTTCTTTCTGCCATCATAATACTTGCCACAAATTAAACCTAAGGGAACTCGCTCTTTCAACAAAAATCTGCTTAGATAGGAAAAGGATATTTCCCCATAGGTATTAAAGATGAAAAGACATCTTTTTTTGATTTTTTTTCAATTATTTTTTGTGCATCAATCTTGTGTAAAAAGACTACCTCCAATAAGTGACACCAAGGAAGAAGATTTAAGTTCAATTCCCCCACGTTATCGTCACCAAATTGGAAAAGTTTTATTTAAATATAATATCGATAAAGTGGCCTTAAAGTTATGTGAAAATGGCCTATCGCCAAGTTGCCTGAGAATTTCTAGAGAACTCCAAGATAAAATCAACAAAGAAAAAGATCAAATAAAAAAAGATCAAATATACTGGGCAAAATATTATTATGATCTTGCTGCTTGCCTTCTTAAGGATTCACGGGGCTGTTATAATGCTGCTCGTTTTGATATTTTTATGATCAATAATGGAGTTGATCGAAAAAATTCTGCCATGTATTTGCTCGAAAAATCATGTCAGTTTCAAAATCCTGAAGCATGTCATGAGGTTGGCCTTTGGGAATTAAATGAAGGATCAAAAGAACATTCCCTAGGATATTTCGCTCAAGCATGCAGGCTTAATATGATGAACGCTTGTTTTATGGGAGCGAAAATCGCCGATGAATTAAAGCATTCAGATATTGCCTTTAACATGCATAATAAATCCTGTGAAATGGGAGATAAAAAAAGTTGTTACAATGCCGGAGTTTTGGCATTTGAAATGGGAGAAGTGCAACTCGCTACAAAAATTTGGGATAATTCTTGTGAAAATAAACAGGCCAGTTCTTGCTATAATTTGGCCTGTCTTTTATTTGCCACGAAAGTTCCGGACAAGATAGAAAAGGCCTATCATTTTTTAGAACTTTCCTTAAAATACGGCATGGAAAAAGCTGTCGTCGAATTTGATGATGACCTCAATTCTTATCGCAAAGAATACCGCTTTATGAAGTTGATGAGTCGATACGTAAAATAATTACTAGACCTCTTTCACAACCGTCAAATCTAAGGCCTTTTAAGATTTATTTTCTGGGCCAATAATAATTTTTCAGGCCCTTATATAATCTAGAAAGAATGGCCTCATAAAAAAGTGGTATAATCATAAATCATGTCAATATTTTATAATTCGACGATAAGTTTTTTCCCTTTAAAAGACAAAGGGTATTTTCTAGTGCTTTAAAACTCATATCAATTGTAGTTTTTTGATCAAAACTTGCCAAATGGGGCGTACAAATCACTTGAGGGTGTTTGCAAAGTTCTGAGGAAATGCCGGAGTAGGGTTCATTTTGAAAAACGTCTGTAGCGTAAGAATATACCTGTTTATTATCCAAGGCGATTAAGAGATCTTCTTCATTTACAATCCCTCCGCGAGAAGTGTTGATGATTATATGTTGATTCATTTTTTGAAAGATCGCCTTGTTAAAAAGATTGCTGGTTTGGTTATTTTTAGGGAGATGAACACTCAAGATTTGGCATTCATTTATAATGGCCGAGAGAGTGGTCTTTTGTGATCTAGAGTAGACTGTGTAATCAACTCCAAGATTCTTTAAATGCCAGGCCAGGGTTTGGGAAATTTGACCATGGCCGATTAACCCTATTTTGCTTTTATTAAAAGAGATATTTTTTTTTCTATCCCAAATATTTTCTCGGGCATTTTGAGTGTGGAAAAGGATGTTATGCATACTCGTCAAGATTAACGCCAAAGCGTGCCGAGCAACCGCATCTGAAGCTACTCCATAAGTAATTGTCAGAGGGATACCAATATTTTTTAAAACTTCTTTATCAATATTGTCATGTCCTACCCCAAATCTGGAGATCACTTTTAAATGGTGTACTCCATCTAAAGTTTCAAAATTAATTTTTTCCAAGTCCAAAATTACAGCATCAACTTTTTTAAGTTCCCGATTTAATTCTTTTTGATTTTCAATCCTGCCGTCGGAGAAAATAAATTGGCATTCCGAACAGATATCCAAATTTTTGGAATTTCTCAAAACGTCGCAAGCTTCTTTAGGTGTGACTAAAATTTTATATTGATTATTCATATTGAAAGAACTCGTCCCCCATCAACCACTAGATCTTGCCCTGTTACAAATTTCATTTGAGTGGCCAGAGCATAGGCGACCTCTGCAACATCTTCTCCTGTCCCTAGTCTTCCAAGTGGCGTTTTTGAAATCTGATCAGATCGATATTCATCCCATCCGCGAGTTAATTCGGTATCTATTAATCCTGGAGAAATAGAGTTCACTCGAATCTTTGGAGCGAGCGCCCGCCCCAAAGATTTAGTCATATTAACTAGGCCAGCTTTTAAAGCACAATACGCAATATTGCTACCATTAGCAGTGGTAGCGGCAATGGAAGAAATATTTATAATTTGTGAATCCTCACGGTTCTCCATTAAATCTTTTGCATATCGAGAAGTAAGGAAAGGGGCCCTTAAATTGAGAGCGTAAAGATGATCAAATATTTTTGTTTCAAGAAGTTCTAAATTTTTATGTTTAATAAATTCCGTAGTTCCAGCATTATTAATAAGTAAATCCAATGCGCCGTAAGATTCTCGTATAGATAAAAAGAGAGAGTTAATTTCCTCTTCTTTGGTTAAATCGACCTTAATCATTTGGTGATTAAGGGAAGAAGAGGTCTTGAGCATTTGCAATACGCTATGAGCAGGTCCTATTTCTTTAGAATAAGTGAATGCGACGGTGTAGTTATGAGAAGCAAAATACTTGGCAATATCACTGCCAATGCCCCTGCTTCCTCCGGTTATCAAAACAATTTTATTCATGATTATTTTTCTTTTTAAAATGTGTCCCAATCCATTTTTGGGTTTCAGTTAAAGGAGCTGAATTGACCATATTCCATAGAGCATTTACTTTTTCATAGTTCTTCTCTCCTTCTTTATCGAGGGAATTATCAAATTGACCTGTCTTTAAACCATGAATCACTTCTTTGATCGATTCATGAACAGGTTTGGTCATCGCTCGCTCATAATATTCGGCAATTCCAAACTGGCAGGTCGGAGAAGCATTTTTTTGAAAAACTTCACCAATGCCGACATTGGCAGCTTCAATTAAAACTTCTCCTAGCTCGGCAGAAGCATAAAGTTCCATTAAAGTTGCCACTGGAGGATAGTGATATTTGTGAACTAATTCTTCAAAACTCTCTTTAATAGTTTTAACAATATTTGCCACTAAATATTGTTCACAAAAAAGATCAAGTTCGGTTTCGTCTTTGTAGTTTACATGAAGAAGTCCCGCCCTGGTAAATCCGATGGCCTTTCCCAGGGCCAAAACTTTCTCTAATGCTTTTCCTGAAAAATTTTGAATCACATCGACAAAGGCCGGTACACCGTGATCATTTAAAAATTCTCTTCTAATTTGCAATCCCGGCATTCTAGGGGCGAGCAAAGTAACATCAATATCATTTGGTATTTTGAATTTCTTAAAGGTCAATGAGTAACCGTGGGCCACAACCAGCATCTGTCCTTTTCTGAAGTGTTTTTGTAAATGGTTTTCAACCACTTCTTGATGGGCCTGGTCTGGAATAAGCATCATTATGATATCTGATTTGTTTGCTAAATCTTCAAAGGGCACAGGTTCTATACCATCGGCAATAACACTGTCGAGATAATGATCGCTTCGATTGGCCACTAAAATATTGATCTTGCTATCTCTGAGATTAAGGGCCTGTGCACGCCCCTGGATTCCATAACCAATTACGCCCACGGTAAGATTTTTAAGGATTGATAAATCGGCGTCTGAATCATAATAAATTTTTTCTTTAATCATAAAAGACTCACTTGGTTATATGGTTTTTTACCACTAAAAATATGGGCGACAATTTCTGCGGCAAATTTTCTAATTTCCAAGACCGCAGACAGAGAATAAAAAGCAGAATGGGGATTGATGATTAATCGGTGTCCAAGTTCATGATTATTTTTTTTCCATTCGCTAAAAATTTGCTGCGTCGTAGGTGGCTCTTCCGGAAGAACATCTAGTCCGACTCTAAAATGAGATTTTTTTTCTAAGTGTTTTAACAGTATATTTAAATCTGAAAGAATTTTTCCACGAGAGCAATTGACTAAAATAGCATCATCTTTCATGATATTTAAAAATTGATCATTAATCATTCCTGAAGTTTCTATATTTAGCGGAGTATGAATACTGATGATATCAGAAGTTGATAGTAATTCTTTGATGTCTTCTACTCTTTTGATTCCCAATGATTTTGAAAAACCTCTTGGCAAGTAAGGATCATAATAAGAAATATTAAAGTTAAAGGCCTTAAGCCTAAGCGCCACCGCCGTTCCTATCCGCCCTAATCCAATAATCCCGACTTGCGTTTCAGAACATCGTTTAATTTTTTCTAAAATTTTCCAGTCCCAAGAAATGTCTTTTTCATTAAGAGTAAAATAGTATTTGCTAATTTTGCGATGAAGGTTGAGGATCATTGCAACAGCAGTATCTGCAACTTCTTCTGTTCCATAATCAGGAACATTACAAACTGGAATATTTTTTTTAGTAGCAGCTTCTAGATCAATGTGATCAAATCCCACTCCAAGAGCGACAATGACCTTCGCTTTTTCTAGATTATTGATGTGTTCAGGCCCAAAAGGTGTTCCTGGACGAATAATAACGGCATCATATTCTTTTAGCGATGAAATTTTATAATGAGGAAATTCTCCAAGTAAATCGATCGTAACATCTGGACCTAAAACTGTTTTTTCAATTTCTGGGCCTTCTGGAAATAAGCTTGGTCTCTTGCCTTCAATAATACAAATTTTCATTTCATAATTCCTTCTTGATTCATTAAGGCAACTGCGTTGGCAAGTTCTAAATCTTCTGGGAAATTAATATCAATTGATTCAAAAAAAGAACCTTCAAAAGTCTGAGGCGTTCTTCCAATCCAATATTTAAGTTCAAGCTGAAGGGATTTTTTTGCCAAGAAAATTGTGTCGTTTAAAGCATATAAAGGACGAAGCTCATTAGAGTAAGGGTGCCATGGCCCGAAAGAATAAAAAAGTGGTCTGCAATTTTCATCGACAAAATATTCTCGAAACTTTTTTACTCCGACTAAACTGTCGTGATTCTCAAGACTGGCAAAATAACGTTCGACAGCTTCGCTATATCTTTTAAAAAGTGGACTAGTGGCCATCGCCCATAGAACATGAGGGTCACCTGGGATCGTATTTAAGATATGACAAACTACTTCATCCCAACGAGGAGTAGAGGTACACATCAAGGGGTTGCGTTGAAGAAATTCAACACCCATTTCTTCTGCAATCATTTTGACCCGAGGGCCATCACTTGAGACGTAAATATGATCAAAACAATTGGCCTCTTTCAGGTGGGCAATTTTATTATGAGTAAGAGTGGGATAACCCCCAAAAGGGATGAAGTTTTTATCTTTAATACGACCTGAGCCCTCTCTCACAGGAATAACGGCGACTATTTTTTCTTTTTTTTCTTTCATCTTTACTCCCAACTAATCAAACGTGATGAGTATAAAACGGTATTTTCAACGGCCGTCCAACGACGAACCTTTACAATTAAGCTCAGAATTTTTCCACAAATATCTCAGTTTGAGAATTGTCGATAGCGCCTATCCTGTTGCGATAAAAATCTAGTTGGGACTTTGCTAAAATTTTGCTATCGAAGTATTTTAACGCATGGGGCCTGGCAGATTTTCCAAGTTTTTTACAGAAAAGAGGTTCTCTAAAGAGTTTAACTAACTGTTCTTCAAATTCTTGGATTGAGTCAAAAAGCAGTCCAGATTCTTGATGTAATATGGAGTCTACTAGTCCAGGGATTTTTCTTCCTAAAGTTGGTATCTCCATACCTGCAGCTTCAATCACTACCGTTCCAAAACCTTCTCGAAAGCTAGGCAAAACTAAGAAATCGGCCATGGCCAAATAAGGAACGGGGTCATTCTTCATTCCCAAAAACTTAATATTGGCATGGCCCATCATTATTTTTTCATTTTCATCAGAAATAGGATTATTTTCTTTTTCGTAAGGCCCAACAAAAAGTAAATAACTATCTGTTAAATTTTTAAAACTTTTATGAAACACCTCTATCAAGTCATCTACACCTTTGTCTTTATTTACTCGACCCAAAAATAGGGCGATACGGGCCTGATCACTAATTCCCAGTTTTTTTCTTTGCTCTTGGTTGAATTTATTTTTTTTATCGGGAGAAAATTTAATCAGATCCACTCCACCATAGGAACCTTTTAAAAGACAGCTGACAGGAGATAGCCCGTAACTTTTGAGATATTCAACTTGCGAAGGAGAATCCGCCAAGGTTTCACTGTTTAATTTAATAATCAAAAAATCAATCAGTTTTAAAATCTTGTTTGATAGGCCCTGAAGAGTGGCCCAACGTTGACCAGTGAAAGTATGAAAGCGAAGCGGGATTCGTGCAAGAAAAGATGCAATACAGGCAATAATCCCAGCTTTGGGGGTAGAAGAATGAATAATGTCCGGTCGATATTCCATTAAAAAACAAGTGAGTCTAAAAATCGCCACTAGATCAGAAAAGGGGGCAATTTCTCTATCCATAGGAATTTCTTTAAAGCGAATACTTTTTTCTGGGAATTTTTTGAGGTAATCGTTTAGGTAAGTGTCTCGAGAGGAAACCAGAGTGATTTCAAAATTTTCCCTGCTGAGCAATTGCAATGTCTCTTCGATGTGAACAAAAGCATGTGGAACTGAAACCACTCTGACTATTTTTATTTTTTTCACAAGACTACCAATCGGAACACCTCGGAATTCTCATAATGAGGAATCATTTGGCCGATGGCCATATCAATCACGAACTCAATTGCCTTCATTCTCACCGCATATACAAAAACATTGTCAGTATTACAAGTGGTATGCCCCCAGCGGTTTACTTGAAAAGCAAATTGCCAAGGGTAGAGACCGCATAAGCTAGATTCTACTAATTTGGTAGTCACCGTTTCAAGGGAAAAAGGATCAAAACCCAATTTTTTAAAAATATTTTTTAAAAAATCAGTTAATATATCGTGATCGACAATTTGGTAATTCGCACTCGCCCCAAAGCTAGCTATCATGTTATACTCACCACGTTTGATTTTTCTGTACCGGGAAAGTACGAGGCTGAATTAGCACCATATTCAAACGAAATCCCACTAGAGGCCAGCCCCCAAGGTCAAATACAATGATGTCCTTTGGGCCACTTATTATAAAAGATATTTTTCAAAATTTGGCCTTAAATACAATAATTTCCGGTGATTAAGTCTTCCACCAAAAATTACATTAAAAGATTTGGCTTGAGATTTGTGATCATTGTCTCAATCTTTAATAAACATCAACTGGCAAAATTGGGGTTATGAAAAATGTTTACTCTAATAAAAGATCAAGAGAGGCAATTTTACTTTCTAATAATTTTTGTACTTGATTGACTAAGGGCCTTACATCATTGTTGGTGAGCCCTTTGGTGGGAATTGGCGGAAGAACTTCAACAAAAATATTTCCACTTTTTAATTTATTGTAGTTAAGATGCCCGTGAAAAGTGGAAATTGCCACTGGTATAATGGGAACTTGGGCATGAATGGCAGTGAGAAAGGCGCCCTTTTTAAATTTTTTTAATTTGTTAAATTTATTTCTCGTTCCTTCGGGCATAATCCAAATGGAAACCCCATTTTTAATCACCTCATTTTTAACTTTATCCATACTGTCCATGGCCTTTTCTCGATTAAAACGATCGATTAAAATATTTCCTGCAAGCCAATAAAATTGGCCAAAAAAAGGAAGATATTTCATGCTCTTTTTTCCCATTGAAACAGTATTTGGAGGGATGAGGTAGCAACCCATAATTAAATCTATATTGTGCTGGTGATTGGAAACAATAATTGCCGGGCGATGTTGCCCCAGAATTTGTTGGTTAAATACTTTTATACTAAGGCCCAAAATTTTGGCAGCGATGGGGGCAAAAATTCTTGAATAAAGATAAGAGTTATTGGGGTGAAAAGGTCTAATCATGGAAATACAAAGGCCAATCATTGAGGTGATCATTCCCCAGAAAAGCAGCACGATTAGGCGTAAACAGTATAACATTATTAAATCCCTCTTTGACAGGCAGTTTAGCAAAAATCATCTCAGACCTCAATGCGTTTATATTCTTCACGCTGATTGTGCCCCAGCGCCTTTTGATCAATATAAGTTTGAGTTACTTTGGCATCAGCATGATTGAGATAATCTCGAACATAAAGTAAATCACGAGTTTCCATATAAAGTTGAGTAGCGCGGGCCTTGCGAAAACTATGAGGGGCGATGCCTTCACTAAGTTGTGCTTTTAAAAAAAGTTTTTGCAAACGAAAGGCCAGTGCCCTGGTGGTCAGTCCTTGTTTAGTTTTTTGAGAAATAAAAAGTGGGCCAGTGTCTCGATTCTGATCTTTTTTTAACCTGAGAAGTTCTTCTTTCACGGGGGCAAATTGATGAAAATAAAGGAGGTGGCGATCGCCACCTTTGCGGATAAGATCGACACGGCCCTCTGAAAGATCAAAATCTTCAAAAGACAAACGAGAGGCCTCGGCCAAACGAAGCCCGCCATAATAAAGAATATAAATCAGGGTGCGATCAAGGGGCCGATGAGCAAAATAATCTAACTTTTCAAAATCTTGGGGACTTAAAAAAAAGGTATGGCTAATATCCGTATCTTTTAGCTTGATCTGATGAAGTTTTGGTTTTATAGGATTTTTATTAAATTTATCTCCTTCTTTTCCCGGAAGATCTTCATGACTTTGTTTTAGAAATTCAAAAAAATTGCGTAAAACAGAAATATGACGGCGTAGGCTTCCCGCTGATAAGGCCATTTCTCGCTCTGGATTGATTTCAAGTTGTTTTCTTTTTTCAGCTTCTTTCACAAAAAAATTTTGAAAAAAAAGAACAATTTTTTTACTCATATTTGACCTCTTCGAAGGCCAGATATTTTGCAATTTTTTAAGATAGGCCAAGTATTGGTTAATGGTCTCGGCATTGACTGATAAAAGATGGCCTTTTTCTCTTTTTTCCAACCATTTAAAGAACTGTAAAATGTCAGATTGATAATTAAGAACCGTTAATGGTGATTTATTTTGCAGCTCAAGATGGATTAAATATTTTTGGCACCAGTCTTTGCTTTCTTTTTTTTTAATTGAATCAAGCTTCATTTTTTACCGTTAAAAATATCATATAATTTATATTATAAGACAATATTAACATATAAACTATTAATTATATAATAGATAAAAATAATAAATGGATATTGATTAGTTTTAGAGATTTTTAAATAAGTTATTATCTTTTTGCCAACTTCTTATCATCTTTCACATAGAACAGCGTGAAACCTGCGAAGATTATATTGGGGTTTTTAATGTAAGCATTATTTTTCCAAATATCTTTCCAGCGTTTCTTTGTAGAATAAACTTTTTTGGATATTCGCCCCAAAGTATCCTTCATTTTTATCAAATAAGGCTCGCCATTAGCTTGCTGGATAAAATCTACTGATGGAGTAAGATACTTTAAAGTTATACCAGATTTAAGTGGCCCTTTCTTTTTAGCAAGTACACTTTTATTCATCTCTTTTATTTCTTTCCACTTTGAATAATCGCCGTATATTTTAAAAGAGATCAGCATCAAGGTATCTCCTTTCGAAGTAACATACTCCCTTACTTGATCTGTAGTTTTAACCTCTGCTACAACCGGAAGAGCAGTCGGTGTAGCTTCTTCTTGGGCAATTATTTCTGTCTTATTTTCTTCTACCACTTCTGGAGCTGGTGTAACTTCTGTAGTCTCTTGTGTCTTATTTTCTTCTAATTGAAAATCGTCGTTGGTTTGAGTTTTTTCCATTGAAGCTGTATCCATCTCATCTCCCTGAGCTGATCTTTTAGTACAAGAACTGCTGCTGGCGAGAACTAGGGACAACATTACTAGGCCCCATAAATTTTTCATATATCCCCCTTCATCTGAACACTTTTCTATTTTCAAAATAATCTATCGGCAGTGTTAAAAAATAATTGAATATTATTTGGACAATCTTTTTGAGTAATTTAGATAGGTATACGGGGATCAGTAGATACTACAACGATAATACCTGAGTGCTTAATTTTTTACTTATCATTAAAAATAATAACGCTAGGATAATTAAAGCAGGTGCTAAGTAAAAAGCATGTTCTAATCCTACAATTGAAGAAATTATTCCAAAGCTCCAATGCATGGATACCAAGAGGATCCCCACGCATATCAGAGTTATAGAAACCATATATTCACTTTTGCTTGCAAATATTTCATTGAGCCAAGAAATATAACAGGGGTAAAAAAAAGACATGGAGAGGCCTGAAAAAGAAAATATAAAAGGGTGGTTGTGGAAGCTTGGAATGTAAATGAGCAGAGTAGAAACAAGAGAGAAAAAAAGTAATTTAAAACTATTTATTTTTGTGCTAATTAAGGCAAAAAGCAACCGGCCAGTCAAAAGTCCCAGGAAAAAAAGAGTTAGGGAAAATTTGGCGTCCCTTGAACTAAAATGATGAACTTCTTGTAAAAGCAGTGGTAGCCGAGTGGCAATTAAAACCTCAGAAGCGACATAGCATGCTAAGACAAATCCAAAAATACTGCGCTTAAAAAAAGAGAGAGAAGGGGCCTCTATTTTATTTTTTTTATAATCACTTAAACTATCGTTGTTAGAATTGCCCACAAAATAAAGTAATAAAGGAGGGATTGAAAAAAGAATGAAATAATTTTTCCAACCTCCAGCTCCCTTCTCCATAATGAGCATTATAAGTGGGGCAAGTAGTGAGGATAGGCCATAAAAGAAATGCAGTCCCGAGAGAGATTTACGAACCTGCGCAGGCGCCACAATCTTGGGTACAATGAGGTTCATAGATATAGAGAGGCCTGCTGCTCCAAGGCCTAAAAGTAGCGCTCCCAAAAAGAGTGCAGAGAGTGCCAAACTTCCATCAAAGGAAATCAAATGGCCAGAAACTCCGACAATAAAACTTGAAAGTGAAATCATAATTAAAGAGAGTCGCAAGGTTTTTATCAGGCCCAATCTGGGAAGCCAAATAAAAGTAGATAAATTAATTAACAGTCCAGCAAAAGAAGTGACGGCAAAAAAAAATGATCCCCATTTTGCTCCCATTTGAAATTCAGATAAAATATAAGGGAAGCTTGGGCCTCGCCCTGTATCGATAATTCCCAAACAAAAAAGAGAAATATAAGTCACCAAAAGGAGAGTACTTATTTTTTTCATATATCTATTATAGCGAAATAAAAAAATAGGCCTCTGCGTACCTTCTGTGCGGTATGGCTTGAAAATTTACAATAGTCCGTCAGAATGACGGCATATGATGGCATTAAAAAAAGAATACAAGAAGTTTATCCTTATTGCTGTTGGGTTACTGTTCTTGTCGGATAACGTCCTTGCTCAGAGTGATTTTGAGGATGACAAACTAGCGCCAGACCAGCAAGAAGGGCGGGATGTCGAAGATTTTTTAAAAAATAAAATAGATCAGATAAAAAAAGAATTAAGTGAAAGAGAAAGATTTTTTGAGCACACTTATTTTTATTATCATGAACATTTACAATCAATTCGAGGAAAAAATTTATCCAGACACCCTTTTTTCAACCATTACGGGGCCTGTCTAAATGAAGAAAGCGAATATTGTTCTATGCTCTCCCAAGTCTTTGTGGATGCTTTATGGGATTTGGATGCCCGCTGGCGACAAATGAGAACTTCTGGAGTTCATTATAGAAGAAGACCTTCTAAAGTTTCTCCGGGGCTAATTTATGTAGAATATCTTTTTTCTCACCCTGAATATATTGAAAAATTTGGACTGGCAGAATCTCTTAGAATTTATCTGTTAGCTTTAAAAAATAATGTGCTAGATGAACTTCCGCCAGAACTTATCGATAAATATGTCGATCTTATTCAATCCCTAGATGATAAAGACGATAGGAAAAAAAACGGTGATTACTTGCAGGCCTTAAAGGCCGCCTTCTCTGCCATTATCGATGGCCCATTATTGATCGAGCGTGGAGCAGAAGACCTTGTTGATACTGCCCTGTCGCTCGATCATGAATCAATTAAAATGTTAAAGTCAGCACTCATTCCAGATTACGGCAAAGAGTATTTAAAAATTGATGATAAAGAAATCGAAGAAAAAAACAATAAAAAATTTCCCCTGCAAGAATTACTTCATTTTGAAGCTGATTTTGAAAAGTTGGAACAAGAACGAAAAGATCTTATTCCCGATGAAAAAAGTGATCATGAAGAATTTTCCAAATGGCAGGCGAATGATCGATTGTTAAAATATCAAAAGACTCCACGAGTTTTTGTTCTTTGTCGAAAAAATCGAGAAATTCCTTGTATGATGGTGATGCGAAATGAACAAGGGGTTTGGGCCCATCAGCAAAAAAATAAAAAAAGTCAGAAAGAAATTTGGCAGCAAAAAGTAATGGCATCTTCTAATAAGGGTTGGTCATTTTATAAAAGATTAGGGCACACTCCGGCCGGAATTTACAGTATTGATGGTATTATGCCCTTTACCAATCGCCAGAGATTGTTTGGAAGATTTCACCGTCTGATTATTAATTATTTACCGGGAAATGCCGCTGATCTCACTTATTATCAAAAATTTATACCTAACAGTTTTAAGGATGCCGATTGGTGGAAACAAGCGGCATTGGCCAAAGTTTTAGGACGAAATCTTATGCGCATTCACGGTACCGGAAAACGCGCCAGAACAAGAACTGGTTATTACCCACTAGTAAAAACTAATGGCTGCATTGCCGAAATTGAAGGAACTTATTTTGGCAAAAAACAAACTGGCCAAAAAGATTTGCTAGAAAAATTGCAAGAAGTAAGCGGAGCTAAAAGCAAAGAGGCCATACACGCCCTGCTCTACGTAGTGGAAATCGATGACAGCGATCGCCCTGTTAATTTTTCAGAAGTAGAAAAGGCGATATTAGATCAAGGGGCCATTGCCCTTTAAAATTAGATTAACTTGAAGATGATTCGTATTGCCTGAGTGCTCTGGCCAAAATAAATTGCACAAAGAAAGAGAGAATTATAATCGCTGCGATCATGGGCAGAAGCGCTTTGTAGTTTTTATTATAAATGATATCGATAGGAGCTGAGCCAATTAGAAGAAGAGGTACAAAAAAGATAAATATTTTTCGCCAAAAACTTTTATAAATAAAATCAGGCCAGCGTGAGATATTTTGCATTTGAATTCGAAGAAAATTTATTCCCATACCTTCTTGAATCCAAAAAATGGCCATTGCGGTAGTAATTTCAATTAAACCCATAAGAATTAGGGACAAAAAGGCCAGAAAAAAAACCAAAGGCCACTGCCATAATGCTAAATGTAATCTGCTTCCGAAATAAAAAAGCACTGACAAAATGGGGATACAATTAAAAATACAAGCGAATCGCACGTGACGAAAAAATAAAGTAAATAAAGGTGAAAGTGGCCTTAAAATAATAAAATCGACTTGCCCCGTGCGAATAAGAATAGACAACTCCCAAAAATTTTCCGAGAGAAAAAACATATGGGCCCAATCTACAAGGATTACGAAAGTAATAAAAAAGAGCATTTGATCTCTATTCCAATTACCGATTGATGAGATATGATTAAAAATAAAATCAGTAGTACCTAGAGTCACCATTAAAAAAGATAAATCAATTAAAATAAAGAGAAAAAAATTGAGGCGAAAACTCATGGCCGAACTAGCACTGTTATTAATAAATGAACGATAAACTGCAAAATAATTTTTAGCGCTTTTAAAAGAAGTCAGATTCATATTGCCTCATCGAAAAAAACAAAATTTTAGAGTATAAACGTTGGTATTACATCCCTGCCCCGGTGTAATTACAAACGCCTTTTTTCCAAAGTCTACTGGCAAACAAAGAAAACAAACCAATCCAAATAAGCAAAATAATTAAAGGCAAAATGATTTCATCGTTTTGTCCTAAAAACATTTTAATAGGGTAATAAGCGAGATAGGGAAAGGGCGTGTATTTTAAAAAGACTGTTAATTTCGCAGGGTAAAGTTCCAAAGGAAAAATATTTCCCGACAAAAAATTGACAACAAGCTCAGTCATCACCCGGATCATCCAAGTTTCTTCCAGCCAAAAGGCCATAAGTCCACAAACGTATTGAATGACAAACCATAAAAATCCAGCGAGAAGACTAAAAGACAGGCCCAAAATAACTCCACTAAAAGTGGGAAAAATGACAATTCCGGCAGCAAATAAAATAAAGAAGGTAACCGATGAAACAAATATTTGCAGAGAAGAAAAGGCTAAAAATTGGCAAGTCTGATGTTCCCAAAAATTAAAAGGATAAATCATATAAGTTGAGATTTTACCGAGGCGAATATCTTCTGCTAGAGAATTGGAATTATACCCTCGAAAGATGAGAGAGGTGATGAGGGCCCAGACATGGTAATTCATCATCTGGGAAAAAGTCATTCCTTTAATCGTATCGCCTTGATGGGAATTGTAGATGGCCCACCACAGATTATATTTGATGAAAAAAAAGACGAGAGAAGGGCCAATCACCTGAAGAAAAAAATTCAGCCTATAGGTGAGTAAATTGGACCATGAAGTTTTTATGGTCACACTCCACTTCGCAAGGCCTAATGAAAAATGACTCATATTCTTTTTCCGCCCTGATTTGAGTGTTTTTCCATAAGAAGCTGCATGACTCGTTCAATAGGCATTTTTTCAGAGGCAAAGTCTTCAACGGGATATTTGTTTAATAATACCGAGGCAAGGGCGGGCATTTCAGCTTCAGGAATACGAATATCAAGTTTTTTATTTCCCAGACTCCATCTCACATCCAGCTTCTCAAAAAAAGGGTCAGTGGGATTTAGTGCTTCTTTAAATTGAAAGGATAAAACTTTTTGATGGCCCATGATTTTTGAAAAATCAGAAATGTTCCCATCAAAAAATTTTTCACCAGAAAAAACAACAACCAGTCGTTGGCATAAGGCCTCAACGTCCGCCATATAATGAGAAGTAATGACCATCGTTGTGCCATGGCGCTTGTGATAATTTAAAATAAATTGGCGAATATTTTCTTGGGCCATAACGTCAAGCCCGATGGTTGGTTCATCTAAAAAAATAACTTCCGGTTGATGAACTAGCGAGGCCATGAGTTCTAATTTCATGCGCTCTCCAAGACTCAGTCTTCTCACCTGAATATGAAGCAGGTCTTTTACATCTAGCAAAGTTGAAAGCTCATCAATTCTGTCATGAAAAGCACCGTCCTCAACCTCATAATATTTTTGCAAAAGATAAAAAGAATCCATTGCCGGAATATCCCACCATAACTGGGATTTTTGCCCCATCACAAGAGCAATTTTTTTTCTGAATTCTTTGCTGCGGTCATAAGGATGATGGCCCAAAACTTTGACTTTCCCACTGCTTGGAACAATAATTCCAGTGAACATTTTCATAAGAGTTGTTTTGCCCGCACCATTGGGGCCAAGAAGGCCTACGATTTCCCCTTTATTTATAGATAAATTAAAATTTTTCACCGCTTTTTTTTCAATCATCTGGCGGTGGAAAAGTGATTTCACTGCGCCTGAGAATCCTGGGGCCTTTTTATAGGACTGAAAAGATTTTGAAAGCTCATGGGTCTCAATCATCGCACTTACCTCAATTAAATCTGGGGGTTCTTTTTTCTTTGAAAATGTTCTAGAATATTCTTCAGTTCAATTTCACCAGGAACACTTATGTCACTTTCAAAACAGGTTTTGTTAAAAGACCCCACAAACACCTTACATCGGCAATTTAAGAACGATGAATTTTGGCAGAAAATTCCCGCCTGGTCTAGTGTGACACGAGCAGAGTTTGGCGACCATAAATGGCAAATAAAAAATACCTTAGTTAAAATTGACCAAATTCAAAAAGTTCTAGGGCCAAGACTTTCAGATTCATTTTATCGAGATATGCTGGGAGGCCAAAAAATTACACCCATGAATATTCGCATCACCCCCTATGTCTTTGCTTTAATTAATTGGGATAATCCAATCGATGATCCTCTTCGAAAACAATTTTTACCAATAGCTTCGCAATCTCTGCCGGATCATCCTTTTCATATGGAGGATTCTTTAAGTGAAGATGTCGACTCTCCGGTTCCCACATTAACTCACAGGTATCCTGATAAAGTTTTATTTTTGCCAACTACTATTTGTCCGGTCTACTGCAACTATTGCACTCGCAGTCGGATTATCGGCGGTTCTACTGAATCGGTAGAAAAAGATACTTACGGGGCCAATCAAACTAAATGGGATGCCGTTTTTGATTATATAAAAAAGAATCCGACAATAGAAGATGTGGTGATCTCTGGTGGTGATGCTTATATGCTTACTGCCAAACAATTAACTTACATTGCCGAAAGTTTATTGGCGATTCCACATGTCAGACGCATGCGTTTTGCCACTAAAGGCATCGCTATTTTTCCGCAAAAAATTTTAACTGATGACGAGTGGGTGAATGCCGTTATTGCCATGGTGAAAAAAGCAAGAGCAATGGGCAAGCAAGCGGTCATTCACACTCATTTTTCTAGCCCCATAGAAATTACGGAATGGTCCAGACTAGCGATGGAGCGTCTTTACTTTGAAGGAGTTCTAGTTCGCAATCAAGCAGTACTCCAAGCAGGAGTAAACGACAGTGTTGAAGAGATGGTGCTGCTTACAAGACAGCTGAGCTTTATGAATATTCAACCTTATTATATTTATATGCATGATATGGTCCCTGGTTGTGAACATTTGCGGACGACACTTAGAACTGGGGTCAGTTTAGAAAAAGCGGTTAGGGGAACTACCGCTGGCTTTAACACTCCTACATTTGTTTGTGATCTTCCAGGTGGCGGAGGAAAACGTCACGTTGCTTCGTATGAATACTACGACGAAGAAAACGGCATTTCAGTATGGACTGCGCCGAATGTAAAACCTGGTAAAGTATTTACTTATTTTGATCCAATCCATTGCTTAAATAAAGATGCTCAAGCACGTTGGGGCGAAGAAAAAACTCGTCAAGAGATGGTACAATCTGCGAAGAAAAGATCTGGCCATTAATCTTGACGCTCATTTAATTAAAAAGCGATAATTGATCAATTTCACCAACGGAGGATTTTTATGAAGAAGGCAGCACCACTTTTAATTTTGATTGCGCTCCTTAGTTTTTTTAATGCCAAAGCAGATGACGGCAGCAGTGGTTGTGGCGTCGGATGGATGATTCTTAAAGACAATTCATTAATCTCTTCTTCCTTTCGTTCTATGACCAATGGAACTTTTTCCAATACTATTGGTATGACCTTGGGAACTAGTGGGTGTGCCAAACATAAAATTGTAAAGAATGAAGAACTTCCAGTTTATTTTGCCAATGCTAATTTTGACCAATTGACTTTAGATATGAGTAAGGGTGATGGCCCCTATCTTGCGACTCTGGCCTATACATTGGGCTGTCAAGATGTAAAAACTTTTTCCACAGCGGTTCAAGAAAATTTTAGAACCCTGGCCTCTTTGCAAAATGGGGCCGATTTAGTAGCGCAAATTAAAAGTGATGTTGTGATAGGACGTCAGTTAAATTGCCTTTTATAATAGATGATTCAGTTTAATTTGATGAGGGCCGCACTTGCGGCCTTTTTCTTTTTTGCTCTTTTTTCTTCCTTACTCTTTGCCAGCGATACGCCACAAGTGGATCGGGAATGGCTTAATCTTCTGCATTTTAAATCTCAAACTTCAAATCTTGATGGCCCGCTATTTTTTTTAGCAGAAGATGGAAAAAATAATGCTCAAAAAGAACTTTTATCAAATATTGAATTATTGCCGCAAAAAAATATAACTGGTGGGCATTTTAAACAACCACTCTATTGTGTTTTTCCCGCTCGAGTAATGTATTTAAAAAAGAGAGGGTTGTGGCATGGCCCAGACATTCAAGATTGTCCCGATTTTTACCAATGGAAAAAAGGGATGGCCGGAGATCATGCCAAAATTTATTTGACTTTTTCAACCTCCTTTCCCAATAACCCGGCCTCAACTTTTGGCCACACTTTTTTGCGCATTCAAAAAGGAGAAGGCCCAAATGACTTGTTAGATTACACAGTTGCTATTAATGCCGAAGTTCCGCCAGACACCAACCAAGTGGCCTATGCTTTAAAGGGCCTATTTGGTTTTTTTAAAACATTTATTGATGTGGCCCCTTTCTTTCAAAAAATACAGGAATATAATAATGCCGAAAATCGCGACTTGTATGAATACCAACTTAATTTTACCTCTCGGGAAATAGATATATTATTGGCCCATATCTGGGAGATCTATTCTAGTTCTTGGTTTGATTATTATTTTTTAGATGAAAATTGTTCTTCTTTTTTGGCGGAAATATTACAAGCGGCGAGGCCCCTACCTCTTATTCATAACCGTTTTTATTATTTACCCAGCGACTTAGTTAAATTAGCACTCAAGGAAAATTTGATTGAAAAAGAAAAGGCGCCGATTTTTCGCCCTGGAGCTAAGAAAAAATGGAAATACCTCTATAATCATTTAAAGCATTCAGAGAAGAAGGCCTATCAGTCTCTTCTTGCCGAGGGACTAGAGTCTTCTGATGTCAATGTCCTCGATACAGCACTTTTAGAATACAATATCAAACAACACCAAACTTCTAATTTACTGAGTGAAAAGGAACGATACAATTTTCGACAAATTCTTCTGTGGCGCTCAAAAATAAAAGAAATAGCGGAGACAGTAGCAATTTCAAATGACAATCGCCCCGAGTTTGCCCACTCTCCCTCTAAAATTATTTTGCAAAGCTCTCTTTTTAAAAATAATCATAAGAGTGAAGTGGTCAATTCCTTTCAATTAAAATTAGGGCATCATGATGAGCTTGATAACCCCAAAGGTTTTGAACCTTTTTCTCGTTTTGATTTTTTTTCTTTTTCTTTTTCTCACTATACATTGCAACATAAATTTAAATTAAGTGAAATTAAGGGAATTGCAATTTATTCTGCCACCCCTCTTTCCCGTACACATCGTCAACTTTCTTGGCAAGTACAGGGCGGCATAGCTCCTGCTTTAGATTCTCCCTGCTCCAATTGTCTTTCTTCTCAGATCAAAGGCCTAGGGGGAACTGCTTTTTCTTTTAACCATCAAGATTCTTGGATGATTGTCCCCATGTTAGGTGCTTTTATGTCTACAGGAGGGCGGAAAACTTATCTCAAGGGTTTTAGAATTGGGCCAATCTTAGAATTAGCGGAGTGGGGGAGATTGGGGCCAATCATGTTGGGACTAAAAGAGAATTTATACCGTGACTATTACGCTGAAAAAATAAATTGGTTTAAATTCTCGGCGGAATTAAATTTTCCCTTTTCTAAAGAACAGGAGATTCGCTTGGAGTGGAATTCATTTTATAAAAATGAGCATAGTTTTTGGCAAAATCATAGTGAAGTTTTGGCCCTTAGCTTTGGAATGCATTATTAGGGCGTATCCTCATAAGCTTTTAACTTTCGGCCTACCGAAACTTGACACAAATCTTGATATTTCTATTACAATATACTCATCACTCACAGAGGGAAGGAGATTATGTTTAAAAGATTTTTTTTATTTTTTGGAGTTAATATTTTAATAGTAGTGACTATTTCTATGGTCGTTAATTTACTCGGAGTCGGACATTACATGACGGCGCAGGGAATTGATTACCAAGCGCTGATGGTTCTCTGCCTTATTTGGGGAATGGGCGGCAGTTTTATTTCTCTGATGATGTCAAAATGGTTGGCAAAAATGACTATGGGGGTGGAGATTATTACTCTGACTGGCCCCTATTCTGAAGTGGTGCAAATTATTCATCGTCATGCCAAAATGGCGGGCCTTAGAGTGATGCCCGAAGTGGGCATTTTTAATTCCCCAGAAGTGAATGCTTTTGCCACTGGCCCCTCCAAAAATAATTCTTTAGTGGCAATATCAACCGGTCTACTTTCTAAAATGGGGCGAGATGAAATAGAAGGAGTCGTTGGCCATGAAGTGGCCCACATTGCCAATGGCGATATGGTAACCATGACTTTGCTCCAAGGTATCATGAACGCATTTGTCATGTTTTTCGCTCGTGTAGTGGCCTTTATGATCGATCAGGCGATGAGAAAAGATGACGATGATGGAAGGGGGCTTGGAACATTTGCTCACATGGGAATTGTTTTTGTTCTAGAACTTCTTTTTGGATTAGTGGCCGGAATTCTTTTGTCGTGGTTTTCAAGACAGAGAGAATACCGAGCAGATGCTGGTGGCGCAAAACTTGCTGGTAAAGAAAAAATGATTGGCGCTTTAGAAGGATTGATACGAAGTTATTCTACTTTACCTCAGAGTGAAGAAGGCTCTTTTAAATCTATGAAAATTTCTTCTAAAAAAAGTTTCTTAGCGCTTTTTTCCACCCATCCTTCACTGGAAGATAGAATTCGCACATTACAAGCTCGATAAACTCTATAGCTTGCGCCACGTGGATAGCAAAAATTTAGAGCGATAAACCATGTGGCGCACTTTCTCTTTTCCAATTCATTTTCCCTCTAGGCAAAAAAATAAACCCAAAGTAACTTAGCTTCAAGAGAGATAAAACTTGAGATGTCCTCGAGTTTTTAAATTGCTAAGGAGAAATATGAAAACTTTAACTAAACTATTTTCTTTGATTGCCATCGTCGCTTCTGTCAACAATGTTCGAGCTGATGATATCAGACTTGGAACTCCCGGTTACGGCGGAAATGGCTGCCCTGCTGGCACTGCTTCAGTTACTCTAAGTCCTGATAACAAAGCGCTTACTTTAATTTTCGATCAGTATTCTGCACAAGCTGGTGGTTTCTCAGGTCGCATTGCAAGAAAGACTTGTAACATAGCTATTCCCGTGCACGTCCCACAAGGTTTTTCAGTGTCTATCATCGCTGTTGACTACCGTGGATTTAACGCTCTTCCATATGGCTCTCAATCTCGTTTTGCTGCTGAGTACTTCTTTGCAGGAAGCGTAGGCCCTAAAGTTCAAAGAACTTTTTACGGCCCACTAACTCAAGATTACCTTATCAACAACAACCTAGCAGTTGGAGCATTAGTTTGGTCTGCTTGCGGTGCCGATGTTAACCTTAGGGTAAACACTTCAATGACAGCAATTGCCAACGGTGCGAACGAAGATACTCTGGCAACTGTTGACTCTGCTGACTTTAAGGCCGGTGTTGTTTACAGATTTTCATGGAGACAGTGTTAGTAGACAGTTAGTTTATACTACTAACTTTTACTATAAAAAAGGGGTCTATTATAGGCCCCTTTTTTAATAAATTTTCTTTTTTGTTTTGACTATATTTGCCCAAAATCCCACTTTACTTTCTTCTCCTTCCTCTTTTAACTTTTTCCATTCATCTGGCGCATAAATCAGAAGATCAAGAGGAATTTGTCGAGAATTTTTAAACTCTAAAAGCTCAGGAAAATCAAGGGGCCGCTCTATAAAGGGGCGCTTGGAGTCGGCAATTATAATCAAATCTAAATCACTATCAGCATGAAATTTGTCGCTAAAAAAACTGCCAAAAATATAGGCCTCATAACAACGTCCTTTAATAACTTCTAAGAGCTCTAAAATAAATTGCTCTTTGCTCTGTTTATTTAAAAATGATTTTTTTTTGATAACTTTAAGCATTTAGTTCTGCGAAGGCCTTCTTAAGAATAATTTGGGCAAGTGAAATGGCCTCTAGGGCCTGTTTTTTTGTAAACATTTCAAAGGGGGCACCACCAGGGAGAGAATCTGGGTAACGAGCTGAGATATAATATAAATCGAGTATTTTTCCCGCCTCCTCAACTTCACCGTTAATGCCAATTTTTTTAGCAATAGCAGCAATCGAATGGCCTCTGATTTCATATTCATAATAAATTCCGATAGATTTGATTGCTTTCTCCCCTGATTGTTGTGCCATAAAACAAATGTGGGAAAAACGATCATTGGCCAGTCCATCGTGAGCAAAAGCTAAATCACTTTCTGCTTGTTTTAACCAATCTATTGCTCGTGATTTTATACTCATGGTTCGATGGTATAACGTACCATTATCGCTTTTCAAGTTTTTAAAATAGGGCGGGCGAGTTTTGGCCATTTACGAGCTGTCGCCAAGACTTTATTCTTAATTAAGAATAAAAAAAGGAATGACATGGATCCTTTAAGTCACGGGCTCTTTGGCATGGGCCTGGCGCAAAGTTTTAGCAAATCAAAATCCAGCGAATTTCGCCTGGCCAGTTTTGCTGGGTTTATCGCCGCCTTGATTGCAGATTTGGATATTCTTATTAGATCAAGTGATTATCCATTACTTGCTCTTAAATTTCACCGTCATTTTAGCCATTCTCTTTTTTTTACTCCTATTGGTGGGCTCTTCGCCACTATTTTACTTTGGCCTATTTACCTCAGAAGCCCCATGGGTTTTCTTCGTTTATGGTTTTTTTGTTTTTTAGGTTATCTCACCCATGGCCTGCTGGATTCCTGCACCAGTTATGGAACAATGCTTTTTTGGCCTTTAAGTGATGCCCGTATTGCTTGGGATAATATTTCGATTGTCGATCCAATTTTAACTGGCCTCTTTTTATTATTTTGCTTTTGGGCCCATTATAAAAAAAGTGTTTTATGGGGACGAATTGGATTTTTCTTTGCTTTTTCTTATTTGCTTTTTGGCCTCCATCAACGTGATGAGGCAGATAATTTTTTTCGCCAACAAATTGCCAAAAATCACAACTTAAAAGAAATTAAACGAATAGAGGTAAAACCCTCTTTTGGAAATATTATTTTGTGGCGAGGGATTTATGAATTTGATGGTTTTTTCTACACCGATGCCCTTCGCCTTTTCCCTGGGGAAAAATCAATTTTATATCCGGGAAGTAAAATTAAAAAAGTAGAGATTGATACTGAGTTTCCTTTTTTAAATAAAAAATCAGTGCTCTATCAGGACTTAAAACTTTTTGAATATTTTTCCGATCACATGTTGGCCTTTGGACAAAATGAACCTGATTTTTTAGGTGATATAAGATATTCATTACTCCCTAACGAGATTGCTCCTCTTTGGGGGGTAAAAATAGATTTGAATAACTCCCATCTCCACGTTCCTTTTAAAAATGTCGGCGGTTTTAATTTATTAGAGCGTGAAGGTGAAGAAAAAATGGATCATTTTTTGGGCATGTTACGGGGTAAAAAATAGATTTAACTCTGCTAGCTTGGCGAGCATTTCACTTCGAATTTGGGCAACTAAATCTGAAACAGTGGGAATATTTTTAACAGCTCCGGCAATTTGGCCAATTTCAATTTCCCCTTCGATTAAATCTCCTAGGTGCATGCCTCTTTCCGCACGTCCCTTGCCTAATTTTAAAAGAAGTTTTGAAGAGTCTGCGCAATCATCTTCTAACTTTTTTATTTCTTCATAAAAAGTATTTTTAAAGAGTCTCACAGGAACAATTTTTTTCATCATTAGCATGGTCGATGTTGGCCCTGCATTTATAATTGCTTCTTTAAAATTAGGGTGAGCACGAGATTCTTTGGTCGCCACAAAGCGAGTTCCCATTTGAACTCCTTGGGCCCCGAGAGAGAGTGCTGCCAGTATTCCTCGGCCATCATAAAACCCTCCAGCGGCGATGACTGGAATTTTTACGGCATCTACAACTTGCGGGAGTAAAACGAGTGTCGTCAATTCATCTTTTCCATTATGCCCTCCCGCCTCAAAACCTTCGATTACAACAGCATCCACTCCGGCCCCTTCACATTTTAAGGCAAGCTCGGGAGTAGAGGTGACGTGCACCACCTTGGCCCCCTTATCTTTCAGATAGGTGGTATAAAGTTTGGGGCTTCCTGCCGAAGTAAAAAATATTTTAATGCCTAAACTTAGCGCTAGATCAATTTGTTCTTTCGATCCAGGATAGAGCAGTGGCACGTTAAGGGCCAGGCGATGTGAATGGGATTCCCCCGATAACTTTTGCGCTTTAAGAATTTGCTCTTTAAGAATATCCAGCTTCATGGATCCAGCGCCAATAATACCCAGAATGCCGCTTTTGGCGCTAGCAGCGGCCAATTTTCCACCAGAAACCCAAACCATACCGGCCTGAATAAGGGGCAATTTCAAATCGAACATTTGAGTCAGAGAATTATTTTTAAATTGCATCAGATGATGTTTTCACAAGCTGGGCATCTTGTAAGGCCAGGTGGGGATTTAATCTGAGATTTTCTTCCATCTTTTGATTCATGATAAAAGGGTGTTTTTCTCCATAGGCCATGGTGTGATAATTTTTTTCAGCAAATCCCAGACGAGATTCCACTTTAAACCCTGCTAGAAGCATCGCCCTTTGCACTCTTTTGCTGGCGCTATAAGTGGAGAGTTCAACAGTAGGAGAAGAAAGGGAAATGAGAGATTGAAACCATTCCACCGTCCACAAATGGGGATTATTTTTTGGCGAAAAAGCATCTTGATAAATAACATCAAAGTGAGTGGCAGATAAATTTTTAATTCGAGATCGAGCATCGCCTACAATCAATTGAATTTGGCAATTATTTCCCCGCAAATAAAAATCTTCGCCATCTTGCTCTGGTAAAAATTTATGCGCCAATTTATTAGCACAGTAGAGAGCAAGGTTATAATCAAGCTCTAAGCTAACATAAAAAAGGGAAAGGCCAGGATCCCTTTCCTGTAAACTAAAAAAAAGATCGAGGGTCATAAAAAGCGAGACTCCGGCACCCAGTCCCACTTCCAAAATATTTATTTTTTTTTGCTCAAGCAGTTTTTCTTTTATTTTGAGGGCCGAAAGGTAGATATAATCAGTTTCACTTTTCGCCCCGGCATTTGAGTGACAATTTTCGACAAATTTCTTTGAAAAAAGTGTCCAACTTAAATCACAAGTTTGCCGCCATTCATAACCATTTATATTTGGGAAATTTTCTAACTCTTTGGCCATTCATACTGATTAACTCAAGAAATAAAGCTTTAACAGATTTATTTTATACTTAAATATCTTTTTGGCCTTCCGATAAAGCGGTATGATTTTCCTGCGTTTCACCATTATAGTGGCCCTTTTTTCCTCTTGCTTAAGTCATCATAATGGCCGCTCCGTCGCTAGTTTGGGATTAGGCGATGAACTTAAGTTGAGTGGTCAACTATCCGCCGAAGAAAATGCCTTGGCCTATAGTGTGTGTATGGCCTTAAGGAGCAAAAATATTTTGTATCGAGCGGAAAAAAATGGCCAAAAGTTTTCCTTCGATTTGACCCATCAAGACTGTCAAGGGCAAAGTAAAAAAAGCAACCTGGAGACGACCTTAAGTGTTTTTTCTGATAAGCAACCCATGGAATGGAAAAGTAGTTTTAGTAAATATTTTAAATATGTCGAGTCTCACGAATTTGGAATTATGGGTGGTGTTTGCAATGAAATTTTGCAAGGAAAGGGCGGCAACAATACTTATCTTTTGGATCAAGCTTCTAAAGTCCAACTGCGCTTTAGTGTCATTAGTAATCACGTCGTAAGAGTGACTGCTGACACCGCAAGGGTCGACTCCGGCAAGGCCGATCTGGTTTATAAAATTGATGAGATTGATTTTTTAGTGGAGAATGGCAGCAGCAACGGCGGCCAATTAGGGCTGGAAAAATCCCATTCTCAAAGTGTCCCATGCCCCAACGGCGGGCATGAAAAACTCACTCAGAGTATTAAATAATACCAATTCCACTAATTAATGTTGGATAGATTTGGTTTTAGTTTTTTCTCCTCTAAGGGCCAGAGGCCTTGGCAGGGGTATCGTGATCTAGGATGCTTTTGTTAATAGTATCAACTCCTATAAAAGTCTTCTTTGCTTTCCCTGGAGTGCCTTTTGTCAGGTGACCTGGGCCCTCGGCATTTTTTTGCAGTTCTTTTATGTAGCCGTCATTAGCAGAATCACTCGCTGGACTTGGGCCAGTGGAGTTTTTACTTTTACATCCCTTAGCATCCATACAGCTATCCCCTAATTCCTTGTAGAGAGAGGCAGTATTATGTTTTGATTCTTTACCGTCATTGACTGTCAACATACTCATGATCACATTTTCAAAATGAATCAGCTGCGCCATTCTCTCCGGTTTTTTCTCTAAATCATCTTTGATGCGGTCAATTTTACCCTTTTCATCGAGGGCCACAGCAGTAGCATCTTTGTTTTCTGATTTTTTACTATTGGTAAAACGTGCATTCAAACTTTTAATGAGTTGTATTTTTTCATTTTCATACTTACTTTTTAAGGCACCTACCACCTTGTCTTTATCTTTGAGTTGTAATTCAATATCGGCATCAGAGTACCCTTGCTCTTTAAAGTACTTTTTAAATTCCTCGTCATTTTCTTTAAGTTTTCCGATGCGATCGAGCATCGCTTCGGATCTAATGCCTAATTCGGTTGTCGACTCTTCCAATTTTTTACTTTCATCTGCACTAAGCAAAAACTTTTTACACTCGACATCTTCAACATTTGTTTTACATCGATCCCCCAACTTCTTTGCCTCTTCGCTATCAGCTTGTGCCAGTTCCGATTTTTCCACCACCTGCCTGGAAGTATAGGTCGTCATATCATCGGTACTACGCCCCTCTATTGTGCCATCATTCACCGTGACTACTATTTTTTTATCCAGCAATTGTATTCCACCTTGCCCTTCTTTTTTTTCCATATCTTTTCTTATTGCGGTCAGAGCAATAAGATTTTGCCGAGCAGATTTTATATAATTAACAACTTCACAGGCACGCAGTTTGCTATTTGCCCAATCTTCTTTACATTGATCATATTCTTTTTTTTGAGTGTCATTGGGAGGGGGACTTTTAGGGAGTTCTGTGCAGTGTGAATAGCTGTAATTGACAGCAGGGTTATCTTGTTCTGCCGTATCATGACATACGTGCTGAATCCCAACAGCGCATTTATTGAAATGATTTAATGCTTCATTATTTATATCAGGAGCACCAACACTTTTCTTTTTGCCATTGGCACTGGAAGTATCCGCTGGTGCTGCAGTTGGTGGCGGATTAAATGATTTTAACATTTCAATATTTTTTTTTCTTTGTGTTTCTCGCATTCCATCAGAAACAATCTTTAAATCTAAGTCCGCATCCAAACAGTAAGAAGAAATGGCCTCCACAATATTTTTAGAAATCTGGGTTTCATAGAGATCATAAAATATCCCATGATCAACAACCGTAATCCCTTTTTTAGTAGCATCAGCAGTAACCTCCCCATAGAGAGATTTCCTTAATTCATTGTGAAAATATTCTTCTAACTTAAGGATGCCAGGGTCTTTGTCCACCTTCACAGTATTGATGTCTAAACCTTCATATTTTTTTTGATTGGCATCTTTACCTTGAGACATCTTTTCTTGAACCGCTTTTTTTTGAGTATCATTTAAATTTTTCCAAATACAGGCCGAGACTTCTAAACCTCCTGGATCTTTTTTACATTTCTCATATTGTTCAGGCACTCCAGATATTTGCATTAATTTATCCAGTTGAGTTTCTCGCACTTTGACCGCTTGAAATTTATCGTCCGCAGGGGCGGTTTGCGCCGCTCCTGTGGTGCTGGCCGCAGACCACAGTCTGCTTGATAAAAACATCAAACCCAGAGTTATGATGAGCGTATTTTGAACCTGTCTTTTACTGAGCGCCATAAAAAGCTATGCCTCTTAAGATAGTATAGTCCCCTTGTCGGCCAAACTGGCGATTAAATTAAGTTTTTAGTCTTTTTGATGACTTGGATCATTAAAAGACAATTTATTAGGGGTTAGGATTGACAAGAATTAGGGCCATCTCAGCTTGTATGGGGAAATGATTATCGGGGGATTAAGATGAAAAATTATGATGAAGTAGTAATAGGATCTTTAGATATTGCTCAAACTGAGGCCAGCAGGAGGAAGAATGCCGAACTCGATGCGCTTCATCTTTTTATGGGGCTTTTATTAAATCCCAAAACTTGGTCTTCTAAGGGCCTCAAAACTTATAAAAAAGAAGCTGAGCTTTTGCTCGATAAATTACCTACTATTGCCAAGGGTGCGGCCCCTGGAGAACTACGCGCTAGCAGTTCCCTTTCTTCTTGGATCACCTACGCTTCTTCCCTGGCCATTCAGCAAGGGCAGGAGATGATGGGGGAGCCTCACTTGCTTCGTTATATTCATCAAGTGTTGCCGGCGCTAAATATCGACCCTAATGTTCTAAAAAATCTAAATAGCGAAGGCAGTGAGGAAGAAGAGGCCCCGACATTTCTGCTCAATTTAAATGAACTAGCGGCCAAGGGAAAACTCGATCCAGTGATTGGGCGAGATAAAGAAATTCGCGCAGTGATGGAAATTTTAGGCCGGCGAGGAAAAAATAACCCGGTGTTAGTGGGATCAGCAGGGGTAGGAAAAACGGCGATTGTAGAAGGATTAGCAGAGGCCATTCATAAAGGTTCAGTCCCTGACGTGCTTAAAGATAAAATTGTTTTTTCTCTTGATATGGGCGCTCTCATGGCGGGAACAAAATTTCGCGGAGAGTTTGAGGAGCGCATGCAAAAACTTCTCAAATTTATAAAAGGAAAAGCGGGACAGGCGGTTTTATTTATCGACGAGATTCACCAACTGGTTGGAGCGGGACGAACTGACGGGGCGATGGATGCCGCCAATCTTCTAAAACCGGCCTTGGCCAGGGGAGAGCTTCACTGTATTGGCGCCACTACCGAAGATGAATATCAAAAATATATTTTAGGAGATGCTGCTCTCGCCAGGCGCTTTCGCTCAGTGATGGTAAAAGAACCAAGCACTGAAGACGCTATTGAAATTTTAATGGGGGTAAAGGAAAAGTTTGAAATTCATCACGGTATTAAAATTTCAGATGAGGCGATTTATAATGCCGTCACTTTATCCACTCAATATATTACCGACAAATATTTGCCGGATAAGGCCATCGATCTCATCGATGAATCGGCCTCTGCCTTAAAACTCTCAGCGGAGGCCATGCCTGAACGATTAGTAACGATGGAAGCAGAAATAAGGGGAAAAATGATTCTTTCTCAAGTAGAAAAAGATAATAAAAAAATTTTAGAAGAGATCGCCAAAACTAAAAAGATTTTTGAAGAAGAAAAAAAGATTTGGGAAAAAGAAGTTTTATCTTTAAAACAAGTTTCAGAATTAAAAAGAGAATATGATCGCCTCAAATTTGCGCTTGAAGAAGCGCAAAGGAAACAGAATTATGAAGAGGCCTCAAAAATTAAATATTCACAGATGCCTGTTTTGGAAAAGAAAATCGAAGAGTCTTCTCACGCTTTTATTTTGACTAAGAAAAATATCGCCGAAGTCATCGCCAGACAAACAGGGATTCCGGTTGAAAAGATTATGAAAACAGAACAAGAAAATATTTTGCAATTAGAAGGATTTTTAAAATCAAAAGTTTTTGGCCAAGATCAGGCCCTGACGGAAGTAGCGGGAACTTTAATAGCTTCTCATGCTGGATTAAGTGAGGCCAATCGCCCTTTGGGATCTTTTCTTCTTCTTGGGCCATCGGGAGTGGGAAAAACAGAAACTGCAAAATCTCTTGCGGAATTTTTATTTAACACTAAAGAAAATATGATCCGAATGGATATGAGTGAATACTCAGAAAAACATGCGGTGGCAAAATTAATTGGAGCACCGGCGGGGTATGTTGGGTACGATGAAGGAGGGGTTTTAACTGAAGCAGTCAGGCGCCGTCCCTACTCAGTGATTTTGTTTGATGAAATTGAAAAGGCCCACGAAGATTTCGCCGATATTCTTTTGCAAATAATGGATGACGGAAGATTGACTGATAACAAAGGCCGGACAGTGAGCTTTCGAAACACCATTATCTTTTTAACTTCCAATGCCAAAGATTATCGCAAACAATTTAAACCGGAAGTTTTAGGGCGAATCGACAGCATCTTGCAGTTTAAGGCCCTCACTGGCGATGTTGGCAAAAAATTAATCGAAAAATTACTTCTCGAAATAAATGAACGTTTAAGAGACAAAGGCCTTTCTCTTAGATTATCTCCTGAGGTGGTTGATGAATTGCAAGAGAGAGGTATTGACGAGGCCTTTGGTGCACGCCCTCTTAAATCGGCATTTGCCAATTTAGTGACGAGGCCTCTTTCTGTTCTTCTCTTAAAAGGAGAGTTGCCTAGCGGAGAAGTCATTGCCAACTGGAATAAAACGGCCGGTAAAATAGAATTTGAGTTTGCCAAATTACAGTCGGCATTTCATTAAGGAAGATTGTCCTTATAAATTTTCTTTAAAAAAAGATTTAAGTAGGGCAATGATCTCTTTTTGTAATTGGGTGTAGTAAGATCTTTGGTGATAATGCAAAATAATGGGAATTTTTAGTTCTTTATCTGGATTAATGATTTCTAGTTCTTTAATATTTTTGACAAGATGATAAGGTATTATGGCCCGTCCAATCTCCAACTTGACACCGTCAACTAGCCCGTAAATCTCATCTAAATACCGGCGCTTTATCTTATAAAAATTTTTCTCCGCCATTTTTAAATATTTCATGGTGGAAGGATCGTGCTCATCATGATCTAAATAAATCTCAGGGCCTGAGTATCCCTTTTTCTGCACTAAAACGTTTCGTTCAGTTCCCAATTCTTCACTTACGATGTTCTCCTTTGACCATTTATAATTGAGAATAAGATAATCTATTTTCCCCTGTAAAAAGAGTGCTGGAAGGTGCCTTATCTCAGAGCTAATAAAAGTCAACTTCACTTCGGGGTTATTATTTAAAAGGGGTGACAAGGCGGGGAGAACTTGTGAACGCATAATAGAGGAAAAGCCCCCAATCCTAATATGCCCCTCAAATGATTTAATTTTCTTAGCGGACTGACTGAAGTCGCCCAAAAACTCATCTTCTA
>JAHEZZ010000010.1 GCA_023250815.1 Bdellovibrionales bacterium | reverse complement strand
AAAATTGTATGGCCTATTAAAAGTTGTGTCAAAGAGTAAAGGCCGCTAAAAAATGCAGATGTGCTCTAGAGCACGATTGAGTATTTTACGAAGAAGCAGTCTCCGATTTTTTTATTTCACCTAGGAAACAAAGACTACCAACGAGGAAATAAAGGCTGAAGATAATCTATATATTTGACGACCCCCACTTCAACTCCACGCGGAGGGTTGATACAAGATATATAAAACGTAGAGAAAACACCCCGTGTCGCCATTATACAGGCATTAGTATCTCGCGAATTCAATGGCACTTTTATGTAGAGGCCATAAGCTTCTTTTGATAGAACATAATCAATATTTTCCGAACCTGGAACCTGTGCTAAATTATCTAAGAGATTATCTATTGCCCTGCCAAGACCCCGTTTTCCATCTTTTCCGTACTTGGCATTCCGATAGATTTTTATAAACTCATCGTAATTTTTGATTTTTTCAAATGTTACGGATAATCCTAGATCGTTAGTGGGAATTTTGTGAACACTATCATGAATATAGGTTGTTGTAAGATTGCCCGACAACTCATCGTTTACAACTTTAACAGAACACAGATGTAGATATTCATCTTCCACATAGTATGTTCCACCGACCAGCGGAGTATAAGCAGCAGGTCTGGATGTATCATCAGCATGTGCCGAAGCTACAAGTAGATTGCTTAATAATAAGAATAGGTAAAAAGACCTGATGGCCCAATTAAAAATTGCTTTAAGCAACATAAATGCCTCCAAAATCTAAAAAGATGTATGGCGTACATATATTATTACTCAATCATATCAACTGCTTTTTTTTATTTCTATAAATTATACTAATACCAATTAGCGAAGAAAAAGCATGTCGTAAAATTTGGGGATTTCCCACATGTCTTCGGGGACCAAAACTTCCAGTTCATTGCAAAACTTAGCGGCCTCAAGAGAAAGGGGCATCACCGTTTTGGCAATTTTTTCAGAAGTTTTTTGCAAATCATCGTGGGTTATCTTTTTTACCTCTTCGGCCAGATTGTGAGTAGCACGATAAAGTTGTGCCACTGAGCTTTCTACCTTGTGATGAATGTCGACCTCTACGCTGGTATCGGCGGCGATATCCTTGAGCGCTTTTATAGTCATGGCCAAACTTCTGCGGTAGCGAAGAGCGCAGGGCAGGACTTGCTGATTAATCATGGAAAGCAATGTTTCAAATTCGATCTCTCGGCATTTTATATATCGCTCTAGCATAACATTGTAGCGAGTGGTGAGTTCGCTGGCAGAGAAAACTTTTGATTCAGTTAAAAAAGAAATCGCCTTTGGATCGGCCAAAACTTTTAGCGCCTCTGGTGTAGTTCTAAAATTGGGAAGCCCGCGGCGTGCTGCCTCTTTCACCCATTCTTCGCTATAGCCATCGCCATTAAAGACTACCCTGTGGGATTTGCTATACCATTTTCTAACCAAGTTAAGGAGCGCCTCATCCACCGATTTTTTTGCTTTGAGGTCAGCTTCAATCATACGGTTACTTTCATGCATAACTTCTGCCACTGCAGTATTTAAAATAGAAAGTGGGAAACCGATCGCTTGACTTGAGCCCACTGCTCGAAACTCAAAACGATTTCCGGTGAAGGCAAAAGGCGATGTTCTATTTCGATCGCTATTATCCATCATCAGCTGAGTGAGTTGGTTGGCCCCCAAATCAAGATAGGTTTTATCAGATGGAGTAAATGTTTTTCCACCGGCAATGCTCTCAAAAATTTTGTTGAGAGTGTCTCCTAGATAAATAGAAATGATACTGGGAGGGGCCTCATTCGCTCCCAAACGATGGTCGTTGCCGTGAGATGCGATGGCCATGCGAAGAGCGTCTCCATGCCTGGCAAGGGCCTCAATAATCATCGCCACCACTGCTAAAAAGCGGTGGTTGTTTTGCGGGTCATGCCCGGGGTCTAGGAAATTTAGGCCAGTGTTGTCGGACATCGACCAGTTTAAATGTTTTCCCGAACCATTGATACCGGCAAAAGGTTTTTCGTGCAGCAAACATACCATATCGTGTTTTTCAGCGACCTTTCGAAGAGTCGACATGAGAAGCATATTTTGATCGGCAGCAACGTTGCCTTCAGAAAAAATAGGGGCCACTTCAAATTGCCCAGGGGCCACTTCATTGTGGCGAGTTTTAGAAGAAATTCCCAGTTTATGAAGTTCGATATCAAGTTCTTGCATAAAGGCCAAAACCCGTTCTGAAATAGTTCCAAAGTAATGGTCTTCTAATTGTTGATTCCGAGAAGTTTTATTTCCAAAAAGAGCTCTACCTCCCATCACCAAATCCGGGCGGGCGTAGTAAAAGGCCTTATCTACTAAAAAATATTCTTGCTCCGGCCCTACAGTCACTTGCACATGAGTTGTTTTATTATGTCCAATGAGATGAAGAAATTTAGTAGCGGCAGCATCCAAATAGGAAATCGATCTTAGAACCGGAGTTTTAACATCGAGGGCATCGCCGTAATAAGAAACAAAAGCGGTGGGAATACAAAGAGTTTTTCCATTTTCTCCTTCAATTAAAAAAAGCGGAGAAGTGAGATCCCAAGAGGTGTAGCCTCGGGCCTCAAAAGTGGAGCGAGAGCCGCCGTGAGGAAAAGATGAGGCATCAGGTTCCCCTTGTAAAAGCATTGAAGCGGAAAGCTTTTCAATAGGTTTTCCATCTGCCGTAAAAGATAACATGGCATCGTGCTTTTCCGCTGTTCCACCGGTCAGCGGTTGAAACCAGTGGCAAAAATGACTAGCGCCTTTATCCAGGGCCCACTCCATTACCGCCTTGGCAATTACTTCAGCGTTTTCTTTAGAAAGATGCCGGCCACTCCTGGAAACTTCTGCGATTTCTTTTCTTATTTTTTCCGGAATACTAGGAGCTTTTCGAACGTCAAAAACATTTTCTCCATAGTAGTCGCTCATTCTCAAATATTTCCCATGGGAGTCCTTCATCGGTGGGATTTTTCTTTTCGTTCGATGAATGGCCTTGAGTTTTAATTGCTCGCGAATTGTAGACATAATTTCTCCTCTTCTCTTTAAATTTGGCGGGAAAAAACAATAGGACAATTTTAAGGAGTGATAGGGATTGTTGTCTACAAAACAATACCTGACAATTTTTCTTTTAACTCGCTCAAGTTGATTACTCGAGTATCCGAAGAAAGAATGTCAGAGGTGTTTAATGAGAAAAAAGAGTATTACAATTGCCCTTCTTTTAATAAATTTTTTTTCCTGTGGCCCAGACGCATTTAAAAAAAAATCAAATGACACCACCGGAGGGGTCTCTCAAGTATCCCTATCCCCCAATTCGCCAAATTATATACCGACTGTTCTCTCTCTCTATTATTATGACAATGGCACTTCTGTGGAATGGGAATTCCCACTCGGGCAAGTGGCCAATTACCGAGTCGAATTTTGCTCCGACAAAAGTTTTAGCTCATGCTCTAAAATTGTTCAGATAAATTGCACAGGGCCTAATAACTGCGCCAAACAAACAAATAGCGTTGGAATTATAGCGATAGGAGATGGCCGAGTTCCCGGACGAGGGGCCATTCTTTACTCTTACCAACCAATAGGGCAAACCTATACAATCAGAGTAAGAGCAGAGTCGATAAACGGCCAATCTGAATGGTTATCCGCTGCCCAGTGCACCTACTCACTCCCTGCACAATGTTTCGCACCATAAATTATTTTTTTTCAAAAGTTTTTTTTAATTTGTTTTTTGTTACATTGGGAACTTGGAATATCTGATTGTGAAATGAAATATAAATTCCCGGCGGTAAAATTTTGGCAGCAATTAAGGCCTCAGTCATATTTTGGAGTGCATCACTATTTTCAAAACCCAAAGGCGACATCGCTCCAGTAAAAATAACCGGAGCAAGACATTTGATTTTTTTATGATAACAATATTGTGCGCTTAATTCCATAGTATCGGTCCCATGCAGAATAACAATGGGAACTGCTCTAGATAAATGTCGAGCGATATTTTGAAATATTTTTTCCCGATCATCATCATTCATCTGCAAAGAATCCTTAGACATCAAAGAATAAATTTCCGGGGTAGAATAAGGCAGACGAAGTTTCCCTAAAATTTGCTGGCGAATAATCTCACCTTTATTTTCCTGATTATCTAAACTACCGTCCTCTTCATGGTAAATTTTTTCAATAGTGCCACCAGTCGTCATGACAATAATAGTCTCAGCTTCATAAGACATAACACGCCCCTCAATATTTTGGCCCCATACTCTCTCATTATCGCCGAAAATCCCTAATCTTGGACAATTTTAAGTAGTGTACTGAATTTGCCCACTTTTTTCTAAATAGGCCCTTGACCTTTGCCCCTCACTTCTCATTTTATACCCACACATTTTGTTTTTCTAAGGAGAATTTATGACTGATCGCAAAGGGCATATCAAAGTTCAAACAGGGGACATCTTTCCAATCATTAAAAAATGGCTCTATTCCGAGCACGATATTTTTATTCGAGAATTAGTTGCTAACGCTACCGATGCGATTACCAAACGAGCGACACTCGCTCTGGGAAAAAATTTAGTTGTTTCAAGCGGAGAAATTAAAGTTTCAGTAGATAAAACTAAAAAAACTTTGACCATTGAAGATAATGGGCTCGGCATGACGGAAGAAGAAGTCGAAAAATATTTGGCCCAATTGGCATTCTCTGGAGCGGAAGAATTTGTCAAAAAGATGAAAGACCAAGGAACTTCTAGTACTCAAGATATTATTGGAAAATTTGGGCTGGGCTTTTATTCCGTTTTTATGGTCTCAAAAAGAGTAGAAGTTGAATCACTCTCCTTCGTTGAAGGTTCCACTGCTACAAAATGGTCATGTGAAGGAGAAACCGATTACACTTTTAGTGAAAGCGACAAAAGCGAAGTCGGAACAAAAATCACCCTTTTTATCAATGAAGAAAGCGAAGATTTTTTAAACACCTGGAAAATTTCAGAAACCCTTCGCAAGTTTTGCGATTTCCTTCCCTACCCTATTAGCGTTTTCGATTTAAATGCCACCGAAGAAGAAGGCAAAAAAGGGCAACTCATCAACGAGACGAAGGCGCTATGGAAAAAAGATGCTCAAACATTAACAGATCAAGACTACAAAGATTTTTACAAAAAACTTTACCCTATGGATGAGGCCCCTTTATTTTGGCTTCATCTCAAGGTTGAGCATCCTTTTAATTTAGAAGGTGTTCTCTATTTTCCAAAAATAAATATGAATCGCCCATACCAAGAAAGAAATATCAAACTGTACAACAAACAGATGTTTGTTTCTGACAATGTGAAAGATGTTATCCCCGATTTTTTAGTTCTCCTTAAAGGTGCAATTGATTCCAGCGATATCCCTCTCAATGTTTCTCGCTCTTCACTTCAAGGAGATCCCAACGTAAAAAAAATCTCCAATTACATCGTCAAAAAAGTGGCCGAAGCACTTAAAAAACTTTTCAATTCCGATCGCCCTCGCTTTGAAACTATTTGGGAAGATATTCAACTCTTCGTCAAATACGGCTGTGTTCAAGACCCTAAGTTTTACCAAATGATGCAAGAATATATTCTTTTTAAAAGCGGTGCTGGCAAACTTTCAACTTTAAACGAATACCAACTGGCAAAACCTGAAAAGTTTCAAGAAAAATTAAAAGACAAAATCATCTATTTTGAAAAAGGAAAATCCGATGCCGCTCTTCGAAAACAACTAGAGGCACAAGGAATTCCCACTGTAGAAACTGATGAAATGATTGATCCACACTTCACACAAAATTTAGAAATGCATGGGCTCACCACTGAAGTCGATGGAAAAGAAGTCAAAACGAACTTCAAATTTGTTTCTGTCGATGAAGAATTTGACAGCTTAATGGAAACTGATGCCACCACAGACTCTGATGTCAAAATCAAAGAACTGTTTGCTAAATATGTGGCAAAATCGGGAGAAGGTGTTGACCCTGTTGAGGTTGAGATGGCCAAAATTAAAGGCGCCACATCTCCTGCTTATTTTAAAGTCGATGCCCAGATGAAAAGATTTGCCCAAATGGCAAAATCCATGAATATGGGGGGCATGAATAAAAGTATGCCGGTTAAAAAGACTTTAATGGTAAACCCGGGAAATTCTTTAGTCATGAGCGCTCTACGTTTACATGAGTCGGGCAAAGAAACATTAGTAGAAAAAATCTGTCACCATGTTGCCGACCTCGCTCATATTTCTTCGGAAGGATTATCCAACGAAGAAAAAGAAAGTTTCGTCACTCGAAGCCAAGAACTGATTTCAGAATTGGCCCAAGGGATTCAGTAGAATAAAAAAAGGGCCTCATTTTGAGGCCCTTTTTTTGCCAATCACTATATGCACCGAAGGAGCACAGAGTGCAAAAAATTAAATATCATCTTTATCAAAAGTTAATTTTAAAATTTGTCTTTCAGTCAAACTTTTATCTTCTTTCGCAAAATCTAAAACATTACTCCCTACTACTGCCAGGCCACGGCCAACGGAATGAGAGCGACGAGAGTAGGGAATATGGCCCTCAACTCGCTCGTTATCTTCTTTGCATTTTATACACATAGTAGCAGTGGGCCTTGCTTTTAATCGTTCAAAAGAAATAGCGTCACCACACTCTTCACATTGTCCAAAAGAACCTTTTTGAATCCTCTCGAGAGCGTCATCAATTTTTTTAAGATACAATCCTGAACGCCCCTTTATTCTATTTTCTATTTCCAAATCTCTGCCATTTTGAAGTGCATCCATATCGTCTTTAATCACAGATATTTCTTCTCTTCCCCAATCATCATCAGAAGTAATGGTTAAAGTTTCTTGCATTTTACAGAATAAGGTTTTGAAATAGATCATAACTTCCTTCTCCATAAGGTAAGGCCTCCTTGCCTATACTCCTCAGTCCTTTGAGGAGGTATAAAGGGAAAGTTTTCCATCCATAGAATACTTCCCGAGTGTGTGTTTATCCTTAGATCTTCTCACCAAACCCGCTCAATCCTTGAGTGCGTCTAGTGATCACCTCTTGTGCATTTGCCATGCCAATTCTAAGTCATCTATTTTTGGTAAATCCTTATTACAAAATCTCACATTTAATCCTCGGTGCCACTAAGAGTGGGGCCTGGATGCCACCGATTAATTAGGTCAGGGGTATTTCGCTACTGCTGGCACTTTTTTATTGGGAAACTCAACTGGGATCAGTATATACTAGACCAGCTTGTCGCCATTCTTAGATATAACTAATTCGCCTCGCTCCACTTTCATTTTAAAAATATCGATAATCCTTTTTTGACTCTCTTCAATTTTTTTTACCGATTGCGGTGGCCCTTTAAGTACATCTTCAATATCTTTGCTAATTGATTTTGAAACGTTTTTTAAAATATATTCTTTTAATTCGGGAGATGAAATTCTAAGTGACAGGCCCAAATCTTCAATTTTAATTTGCGATAAAAATTCCGCTAACATTTTAGCTGTAATGAAACGCAAATCTTCAATCCCAATCATGGAGCTTTCAATCAGCTCTGCAAGTTGCGGGTCCCTTTCCTTAATCGTTTGCAAAATTTTTTTTGAAGCTTGAACACCAAGACCCTGAAGCATTTGTCCTGCGGCCTTGGGCCCAGCGGAAAAAGGCATAACGCCCCCTAAAAGTTAATTTAAAACTCAAGTTCCAACGTGTGTTCTCATAAAACCGGAGGAACAACTGCTCACCCGAAGGAGTAGATTTGAGTCGATTTTAAAAAGTGGGACCGCAAGCGTGCTACAGGCACGCTGAGGATCACATTTTTTAAAATCGGCCAAAGATGCCCTCCAGGTGAGCAGTTACTAGTAATGGCCATCTTTTCGGAGGAGATGATTAGATACATAATCAAAAACCGCTTTATCTAGTGAGGTAAATTTAAATTTGGGGAATAACTTAGTAATTTTATCTATTTTTGCTTCAGTATAATATTGATATTGGTTTCTTATATTTTCCGGCATATCAAAATAAATAATCGATGGTTCTACTTTCATCGCCTGATAAACCGCCAGCACCAATTCTTTAAAGGTATGTGCCTTCCCTGTTCCTAAATTGTAAAGGCCGCTTTTATTTTGCGGTAGTTTTTTTTTGTAAAATTCAATTAAAATAGCAACCACATCTTTGACATAAATAAAATCTCGAAGTTGTTCGCCATCTTGATACTCTTTTTTGTGAGATTTAAAAAGACGAACTTTATGAGTGTCTTTAATTTGATAATAGGCCTTATTAACTAAAGACCGCATCTCACCTTTGTGCCCTTCATTTGGCCCATAAACATTAAAAAATTTTACACCGGCATAAAAAGGCGGCGCTTTTTTTTGCTTAAGAACCCATTGATCAAAAACTTGTTTTGACCAACCATAGGGATTGAGCGGAATGAGCTGATCAATTTTTTTATGATCGTCACTATACCCTTGATCCCCATTGCCGTAAGTCGCTCCACTAGAAGCATAAAGCAATGGGATTTTTTTAAGTGCTGCCGCTCTAAAAATTTTTTGCGAGTAGAGAACATTATTTTGCCACAAAAAATCCATGTCTAATTCAGTAGTAGAAGAGCAAGCACCCAAATGATAAATAAACTCTGCAGAAGAAAGAGCAGAACTCTCAAGAAACTTAGAAGTGGGAATAAAATCTTTGAATTTGGCAGTTCTAAGATTTTTCCACTTATCACCAGATTCAAATTGATCCACAATAATAATATCAGTGATGCCAATTTTATTTAACTCATGAACCAAGCACGATCCGATAAAACCAGCAGCACCCGTGACAACTAACATACTTTAGCTCCCCCATTTTTAAGAACTCGCTTCCAAGAAATTCCCTGAAAAATAATCAGAGCGAGAAGTCCTAAAACTTTAATTTTTTCAACTGAGACATAGGCCCGATGAAAAAAATCTAATTCCCCGGAAGCAGCATCAATTCCTCCAGGTAAAATACCAGGGGTCATTATAATTTTATGAGCGGCAGTAATATGAGGAGAAAGATAAAATGTATAAAGTATGGCAATAATAAAAAGAAACCCCACCAAAATATTTTTAATTTTTCCTAATTTGCTAGTCCATTCATTATTAAAAAAGGTCACAGCTAAAAGTAAAAATGCCCAAAATATTTCCAGCATATTAAATTGGCGAAAAAGATTGACTCCAATTTGCCCTCCCCAAATAACTCCTCCTTCAAGAGCGTGAAGTTCGCGAAAGACAGTTGGAATGGCGACAAAATCCACCACACATGAAGTAAAAAACCACACACAAGAGATAACAATTTGAAACAATAAAAAATTCACTAGAAATCCCCTTTTTAAGAAGCGTGAACCTTGGCCAAATAAGGGTGCACAATCAAAGCAACCGCCAACAGTCCCACTTCAAATAATAGAATAAGTGGAATCCAAAGTATAAGCATAGTAATAACATCTGGTGGGCTCACCACTGCTGCAAAAACGGCAAGGCCAAAATAAATATAACGGCGCAATTTTTTCAGCGAATACTTGGTGACAATTCCCATAAAACCCAAAATAAGAAGAAGATTGGGAAGTTGAAAAATAAGCCCCATAACAACAATCACCTGACTGACAAAAAGCAGATATTCCTTAAGCCCGATCATCGCCTTGACATCGCTTACCCCAACTCCCATTAAGGCCTTAAAAGTCAGAGGAAAAGCGACAAAATGGCCAAAGGCAGCTCCGGCCCAAAAAAGAAAAAGGCCAATCATTAAAAATGGCCTGATAACTTTAATTTCATAAGCGTGAAGTCCGGGACGAATAAATTTCCAAATTTCATAAAACCAAATAGGAGAGGCCACCAAAATAGCTGTCCAAAAAGAAATCTGAATTTGCGACATCATTTTATCCAAGATGGAATAATAAACAACTTCACCTCCGCCCATACCTTGTGATTTTAAATTTTCTCTTAAGGGATGAAGTAAAAACTCTGATATTTCCGTACTAAAAAAGTACGCTATCCCAAAGGCTATTATTAAAATAATGGCAACCCTAATAGTCGTCCACCTTAAGTCTTCTAAATGTTCGGTAAAACTCATCTCACTCATTGTGGATTCTCGTGATAGGCCATTAAGGCTTCCCTTTTTACTCCGATAAGGACTTATATTACATCAATGAAAAGATGTCGTCATGAGCTTTGCAAAGGATAAATCCCCATGGCCTCTATGACTCTAAGAATTAAGTTTTTATTTTTCACCGCTTGGATTTATAGTTCTTCACAAATATTTGCCCAGGAAATGGAAAAACGCCCCCAAAAAAAAGGCAACCCCTTGATCATTTGTTTAGGTAATGAAGAAGAGAGATTACATTTATCAAAAACAACTGGGCCGGTGTATCATCTCAATCAACTTTTTATCAACGAGTTCGCCGGAGCAAATGATATCCGTTTAAAGTCTCAATACTTAAAAAAAACCTGCGCTTCAAAAAGTTTTTCTCCCTCAGTTTTACTCCTTCGCTTAATTATGCTCAAGGGCGCTGACATTTTTGAGTTAGGAGATTTAGATTTACACCAAAAAGGCATGGCGGAAGAATTAGCAGAAAGATCGGCGCATATTTTTTTCAATTATCTAGCGGGGCTTCAAGGTATGACTGCAGACCCCCAATGCCTGAATAAAAAAATTCCTGAAATTAAAGAATTTTCTGAACGTTTTCAATATTTAGAATCAGATCGCTCTGAGCACCAAATTTTAAAAGACAATAAAAAAATCAATATTATTTTTAATAAGCTAAAAAAATTCGACACTATTGTTAAGGAATGTGAAATCGAAGCAAAAAGGGAACAAGAGAAAAAAGAAAGCACCGGGCCCGGAAAATAAGCACTTATTAACCCTTCCAATTATACGTAAATTATGACATAATTGGAATGGTCAATAAATGAAACGAAGGTACTCTTATGGCCCATGTTCGAAAAAGATATCTCACCCTCCAAATTTTATCGAGATTAAAATTTTCACCAGTGGTGGCCATTTGCGGCGCCAGGCAAACAGGCAAAAGTTTATTGGCAAGAGAACTTTTAAAAGGAAAAATCCCTTCGATATCATACCGAACATTGGATAAAAAAGGAGAAAGGGATTTTGCTATTTCTAACCCTGATAGTTTTTTATCTCAATATGAAGACAATCAATTGGCCATTGTTGACGAGGCACAAAAGGCCCCTGAATTATTTGACGCCATTAAAGCAAGGGTTGATGAGAATCGAAAACCTGGACAATTTCTTTTATTAGGGTCAACAGAGTTTTCTCTGCTTCAAAATATCCGTGAATCATTGACTGGCAGAATGAGCAGAGTGAGATTGTATCCATTTACCTTGGCAGAATCATTAAAAGACGAAAAATTTATTGATTGGAATTTTAATACTATAAAAAAATCAGAAAATTTGCGTTTCAGGCGATCGCAATTAATAACCTTTTTAGAAAGAGGTGGCATGCCTGGTTTTTTTTCAATAAGAGAAAATACAGTCAGACATCAAATGATAAAAGACTGGTTGGATTTGACTGTTCAAAGAGATTTAATGCGAATTCCAAAACTCAAGCTAGATTATGAACTTGCCTATTCTATTCTGGAAAAACTTGCAATCATTGAAGAACCAACAGCATCAGAAATTGCGAAGTCCCTAAGAGTACCAACACTGAAAGTTCAAACTCATATTAAGGCATTGTCTTCATTGTTTATTATTACACAAGTCTCACCTCATCTTAAAAGTACAGGAAAAGATCATTGGTATCTTTTAGATGTTGCTTTCGTAAAGTTTTTTGGAGGTGATTTTAGAAGGCAACTTCAAACCTGGCTTTTAAATGAAATTTTAGTCAGAAATTCTATGCGCCAGATCCCTCGTAAAATTAATTATTTTCGCAATTCAAAAGGCAGCATGATCGATTTTATTTTAAGTGAAGAAAAATACAAAGTGGCACTTCAAATATTTGATTGTGAATCAGTTTATGATCGAGATCTTAATCTTTTGAGATCTTTTGGCGGCCAATTTGAAGGTACTATTTTATTCGCTCTTGCGGGGACAAGGCAAGATCACCCAAAAGAAAATCTCTATGTCAGGGCCTGGGAATCTTTGGGGTAATAGACCTCAGTAGAGATGCGGATTATTCAATATGAAAGGCCACTTCGCTTTTCTTTTTGAGAAAATATGCCAAATCTTTTTTTACTGATTTATCTAAAGGGCCAGTGAGAATTAGTTCATGGCCTTTAAGAGATAAAATTCCAAATTGCAAAGAATGATCTTCGCTCTTTTTATTTTCCAGGTATTCTAAAATCAAAGATTCTAAAATAAGAACCCACTCCGCTTGAGATCGGCCTAAAATAGTGTAGGTTGCCCAATCGACATTAGGCATGATCCCCAATTCTTCCCGCCACTCTTCAATAACTTCTTCAATATCTTCTGCGCAACTGGCACAGCCACCGCCACTCATTGTTTGATCGGTAACATCTCGAAGTGTTAAATCTTTATTTTCTATCAAAAGAGCTGCCACATCGGAATAAATGAGGCCAAAGCAGCGGCAAATAAGTGAATCCCCTTTTTTACTCAGAGGCAAATATTCTAGTGCAGGGTTTTTTGCAATTTGTTTCCAATGTTCAATCCAGGTTAACTCCAGGCCCTTAAATTCCACTAAGGCATTTTGTAAAAGCAAAAGCGGAATTGGCATTAAAGGCAATTTATAAGGGAGTAGAGAATCAAGCATCTGTAAATAAATATCCCAAAGCTCTCCCCTATCAGTTGTCGTCTGCTCTTCTACAAAATCTAGCAAATCAAGATTAGAAATAAGAAGGGCCTCAGAAATAGGCAGCCCTGGGCAAATTCTCGCCAAAACTTCAAATAGTGGGTTATTATAAAAATCATTGGGTGGAGAAAAATAATGAGCATCCAAAATGAGGCCAGAAGAATCGATGTTTAAATAAAGTGCATATTTATCTTCACCTACTTGATAATTAAAAGAGCTGCTAAAATACCCCGGTTTTTTAAGATGAGAAAATTCCAAAGGAAAAATAGGCCGAAATTTATCCGGAAATTCTTCAAAAAATTGTTTTTGAAAACTCATTAAATAATCTCGCCTGATCTCAAAGTTAAAACTTCAAAACCAGTTTCCGTCACTAAAATAGTATGCTCAAATTGCGCCGACCAAGAACGGTCCCGGGTAAGCACCGTCCATTTGTCTTTTAGAAGTTGAGTGTATTTTTGACCTAAATTAATCATAGGCTCAATAGTGAAAACCATACCAGGCCTTAAGGTTGGCCCAGAACTTTTAGTGTCATAATGAAGGACTTGCGGCTCCTCGTGAAATTCTCTTCCAATGCCATGGCCACAGTAATCCTCAACGATAGAATAATTATTTTTATGCGCACACTCTTCGATGGCCGCACCGATCTCTCCTAATTTGCTTCCAGGCCTGACCGTTTTAATTCCCAAAAGTAAACACTGATAAGTGACTTCTACTAATTTTTTTATTTTGGGGTCAACTTCTCCAATCAAAAACATCTGACTAGTGTCCCCGTGAAAACCATTGAGAAAAGTTGTGATATCTACATTGACAATATCACCTGATTTTAAAATATCTTTTTTGCTGGGGATCCCGTGACAGACAATTTCATTTTTTGAGGTGCAAATTGATTTGGGAAAACCATGATAATTGAGAGGTGAAGGATAGGCCTTATTTTTAACGATAAATTGGTGACACAAATCATTGAGCTCTAAGGTGCTGACATCGGGTTTTACAAAAGGGGCAATGTATTCCAATGTTTTAGCAGCGAGAGCACAACTTTCTCGCATTAATTCTATTTCACGGCCAGATTTTATATTTATCATAATTAATTTTTGAAGCATGGTAGCAAAAATGGCCAACAAGATCAATCGAGTTTCCACTTATCATTTAATTTGCTACCCTCTTTATCCTATGCAAAAAATTACTCTTTGGCGCCCTAGTCTTTCAACTTATTTTAATGAATCTTATTTAAAAGAGGAAAAAAAGTTGGCCGATCAATTGGGTTTTACTTACCACTTTTCAAAAGTTCAACCAGAAGGCCCAACTATTTTGCTTTCTAATACTCATCTTGATCAATTTTTTTATAACAATCTTAGCTCTAACTGTCAGTTAATTATTCATCCTAACTCTGGACATGATGGAATCCCCTTTCAATTTGTCAAAAAATCCCCTGCTCCCATTTTATTAGGCAACCCGATTCGCGCTAATGCCGTGGCGGAATATGTTCTATGGGCCATTGCCCGGACTCACTTTTATAAAGAACCAAAAAAAAAGAAATGGGATAAGCTTCGATCGTTTGATCGCAGTGAATTAGCGACAAAAAAAATTCAACTCATCGGCCACGGCCATGTAGGACGTATTTTAGAAAAAAAACTTTGCCCCCTTTTTTCGACTCTATGGATTTCAGATCCTTTAAAGAAAAAAAATGAACTCCACTTCAAAGAGGCCGATATCATCATCCTTTGTTGTGAACTCACTCCTCAAAATAAATATTTTTTTAACAAAAAAATATTTTCTGAGCTAAAATCAAACGTTCATATTATTAATCCGGCCAGAGGGGGATTAATTAAAGAAAGTGAACTTCTTAAATTTTTAAAAAAGAATAAAGATGCGCATGCCACAATCGATGTTTTTGAATCTGAACCAAAAAACTTTAGTCTTTTTAAAGGTTTTTCAAATCTAACTGCCACTTCTCATGTGGCCGGAGTTTTTGATGGATTGGCGCAAACCCAACTCCATTTCATTCAAAATATTCTAGAAAATTATCTTAAACTTAAATTAAATATTTTTCTAAATAAATATGAAGCACTCCATTTGCAAAAAAAAGGCACTCTATGAAATACCGCTGGCCCGATATTCTTCCCTCCCTCGAGTTGCTCCTTTGCCCTCCGGGAAGTGGTGTTCACACTGTACATTCCAATCGTCAAAGGAAGATGCTTCTTCAAGAAAAAATGTATGGGGGAAAAAAAGCAGAAGAGGAATACAAAAACTTATGGACAGAAAGTTTAAAAAAAATTCCTTTGAGTTCACGCTGTTTATTACTTGGGATCTGCAGTGATAATGGCGGAGGAATTTTACGAGGGGCCAATTGGGGGCCCTTATTTATTCGCCAAGCATTGCTGGATTCTCGAGATGAATTGCCCTATTTTGATTTGGGTGATGTCAGAGTTGTGCCCCATCTTCTAGAAGATCGTTATCTCAACCAGGCCAGCATCAAACAAATTCAAATAGCGCTCTATGGAGAAAATCCCCTAGGGGCCAATTTGCCGGTCTCTCCTCTCTCAATCACCCAAAAGCTTGTCAGATGATTTATGAATCATTCCCTTCTAAGGGGATTATGGGACTAGGAGGAGATCATTCTGTTTCCTATCCTCTCATAAAATCCTGGCTCAAGCGCTGCAAAGATAAAAAGAAAAAGGCAGCAATTATTCATTTTGACGCTCACACTGATCTATCAAAAGAACGACTGGGAATTGACGTTTGTTTCGGATCTTGGGCCTATCATATTTTACCTGAATTAGATTCTGCAAATTGTCTGGTGCAACTGGGAATTCGATCTTCAATGCATAACAAAGAATACTGGGAATCAAATTTAGGAGTGAAACAATTTTGGGCCAATGAATTAGAAGAAAATCCAAGCAAGGTGGCAAATGCGGTTATTCTTCATTTAAAAAATTTAAATATTGAAGAAGTCTATATTACTTTTGATATTGATTGCCTTGATATTACCTATGCTGGGGCCACAGGTACCCCCGAAGCAGGTGGCCCGGCCCCTCATGCTCCAATGCTTATCATGCAAGAAATTTTTGAAAATTTTGATATCACTGGCGCTGACTTAGTAGAAGTTGCTCCAATGACGAGAGGAATGGAGGTTGTTGGCATAGAGCCAGAAACAACTTTAATGATGGCGCAAAGTTTTGCCACTTTTTTAATTGGCGCTATTTCCTCCCCCTTAAAAAAGGCCAACTGATTATGGCAATTGCAAAATTTCCTCCAGTTGAAAGCGCAAATGAAGATGGCCTGCTTGGACTGGGTGGGGATTTAAATGTCGACACTCTTCTCCTGGCCTACAGCAAAGGCATATTTCCTTGGCCTATTTCCTCCTTTCACCCCATCGCCTGGTTTTCTCCTAATCCCCGAGGAGTTCTTTGCTACAGTGACTTGCACATCCCAAAATCGCTGGAAAAAACTTTTAAAAAAAATAAATTTAATATTTCTTTTAACCAATCTTTTCCCGAAGTTATCATGAACTGTGCACTCTCCCACAACCGCAAAACCCCTCAAGGGAAAAAAACTTTTGAAACCTGGATCACCAATGAAATTGTCACCTCTTACATTGATCTCCACTATGCAGGAAATGCTTATTCTGTAGAAGTTTGGAATAAAGATAAATTAGTTGGTGGATTATATGGTGTTAATATCGGGTATTATTTTTCAGGTGAATCGATGTTTTACTTAGAAGATGATGCTTCAAAAGTAGGCCTTATAACCCTAATGGAACATCTCTATAAAAAAGATGTCCATTGGATTGATACCCAAATGGTTACTCCAACAGTTAAGTCCTTGGGGGGAATTGATTTGCCAAGAAAAATTTTTATTGAGTGGTTAAAAGAATCCCAATCAAGATCAAGTGGCAATAATTCAAACAAAAACATTTTTAATTTTTTCAAAAAAGATAACTCCGATAATTAAAAAAATTATTTTTTTGCTAAAAACCCTCGAAGCATGGCCTTCACCTGCCAATACTCTTCCATTCCAGAAAGATTTCCGCAATCAATTTTGGCAACTGAAGCGACTTCTCTTTTTTGCCAAATATTAACAGCACAACTTTGCGCTGTTAATTTCCAAGGGGACTCAAAAGATTTTTTTTGATCAGCGGTGATAATAATATCGGCTTGAGTGATATTTTCACTGTAACTGAGTCCAAAATAAATACGAGCGACATAACCTTCTACTCCATCTAAATACATCATATCAGTAGGCCTAGTATGCTCCCTCACAAATTGCCCTAAAGGACGTAGCCCTTGGGTAATTTGTGGCCCCCACTCTACTCGGCGGTTTTCCTGGGCAATATTAAAACTGTGAAGAGCAGTCAAAACTGAAAGTAAAACGACAAAAGAAATGGCCAGTTTTTTTGCAACAAAATCAAAAAAAGGGGCCCCTAAAATGACGAAATAAGAATAATAAAATTGCATATGATTAGTAGGATCGCTGACGAAAAAATGAAAATAAATTGCTGGAATTAAAAACCATATCAAAACGTCATAAAAAGGGCGAGAATGTCTCATAAACTTTAAAAATATTGAAAAAATAAAGGCCAGCATAAAAAAAAGATGGGGTATGGATCCAACGTAAGATCTCATCATGTAGTAATTGTGTTTCAAATGGTTACTGGCCCCAGAAGTGGCCCTGGCCAAAATACGAAAGCCCCCGAGCATGGCATAACTCTCAATTTGCCCTTTTGTAAAAAGGTAGTAGGGAATAAAAAACCACAAAAAAATAATGGGGATAAATAAAAGTAAAAAAATAAAAAGTACTTTGTAAAACCGTTTCAAAAATTCTAAAAAGTTAGTCTGATGAAAAAATAAAATTAAAAGAAAAGGAATAAAAAAATACTTCCCTCTGCATAAGTCATAATGGAGAGGAAAATTGCGGCAGCAAACAAATAAATATTTCTCGCCGCCCCTTGCTCCATAAATTTTAAAAGATAATAAAGCGCTGCTAGTTGAAAAAAAACATAAGGGCCAACTCCCATGGCGATACGATTGCCAAAGCACAGACCTAAAGTAGCATAACAAAGAGTAAGAAGCGTGGAACTAAAATCTGAAGAAGTTTTTTGGGCAATTTTATAAAAAGGAAAAACACTCAGTGCCCCAAAGAGGGCATTGGGAAAACGAAGTAAAAATTCAGAGTAATGAGAACAGAAAATGGCAAAAAAATCCAGCAAGACTCTAAGGGGGGTGTGTCCAAATAAAAAAAGGTGGCCGGCCATTTTAGGATCGTCTTTAGCTAGAGACATTTTAAGCGCCACTAAAAATCCGGAGGCCTCGTCACCCTGAAGTTCGAAATGGCCCAAACGGTATAAATGGAAAAAAAGTGAAATAAAAAAGGCCAAAAGAACAAAGCGGTATTCTCTAATCTTAGCCAGCGCAATCAAATTTATTCTCGTAGGAAATGGCAGGTATAACCGTTAGGGGTCTTACTTAAATAATCTTGGTGGTACTCTTCTGCTTTATAAAAATGCCCAGGGCCTTTAACTTCAGTTACCACTGGGTTTTTCCAACGGCCGGACTGCCCTGCCCTTTTAATAGCGGCCTCTGCCTCATTTTTTTGTTGATCATTAAAGGCAAAAATAACCGAACGATACTGAGTCCCCTCATCATTCCCTTGTTTATTTTTAGTAGTTGGATCGTGAAGTTTAAAAAAATAATCTAGTACCTGGCCGTATTTTATTTTTGCCGGGTCAAATTTAACTAGCACTACTTCAGCGTGCCCAGTGTTGCCTTTTTTAACGTCATTATAGGTGGGATTTTTGAGACTGCCACCAGCATACCCGACATCGGTTTCCACCACACCAGGAAGTTTTTTTAGCAGATCTTCTACTCCCCAAAAACAACCGCCACCAAAAATGGCCTCTTCTAGCTTCACTTTATTTTCACTCATATTGGCAGGAAAGAGCGAAAGAAATTCTCCATACCCTTCGTCTTTTAATTTATCCTTGGCAATAAAACGAAGGGAAGCAGAATTCATGCAAAATCTTTTCCCCCCTTTATCTTTTGGGCCATCCTCAAAAACATGTCCCAAATGCGCTTTGGAAGAACTTGATTTAACCTCAATACGTTCCGATCCCATTTTTTTATCAACTTTAAATTGCACATTTTTTTGATCAAGAGGTTGGGTAAAACTAGGCCAACCTGTGCCAGAGTCATATTTATCAAGAGAGCTAAAGAGGGCCTTACCACTAATCTTATCGATATAGATCCCTTCTTTTTTATTATCCCAATATTCATTTTTAAAAGGAGGCTCAGTGCCTTCATTGCACATGACATCGAATTCTTTTGGCGATAATTTATCTTTGAGAAGAGCTAAATCTTTTTCTACGCTTAATATCTTTTTATCGTTTAAATCATTGGCCATAACTACCCCAAGAAAAAGAAAAAATGAAAAAAAATAATGGAGCATTTCAAAGCCTTAACTTTAGACGATTATGATCATCTACAGTAGAAACAATTCCCTTGCCTCCACTAAGCAGAGGACGATAGGCCAAATAGTGCTGATCCATCACCCATTCTTGCTCTGAATGCCCTGCCATTTCATATTCCCCAGTTAAACGAATAGCATCTACTGGACAGGCCTCTTCACAAAAACCACAAAAGACACATCGAAGAAGTTCAATTTCAAAAGAGACAGGAGCTTTTTCTACGCTGGGATCATCATTGTTAGAAGCGATAATATGAATACAATCGGCCGGGCAATAAGTGGCACAAAGCATACATGAAGTGCAGCGAAGAGTGCCATCTTCTTTTACTGTAAGCACATGGCGGCCCTTAAAACGATCTGAATAAAAATATTTTTCCTCCGGGTAATTGATGGTCATTCGCTTTTCCATGCCCGTTAGATTCATAATCATGGTCTTAATTGTAATTCTAAGAGCAATAAATAGGCCCTTAAGGTGCCCATGGTGGCGATACAGCTCTTTATTTAAAATCATAAATCAATCCCCTTAAATCTAATGAAAAAGATGGGCCCAGTCGCCAACGTTTCGATCAGAAGCGCCATACGATCGCCCTTTATTTAGTTTTCTCTCTTTGTTTTGATAATTAATAATATGACCTTCTTTTTCTAAAAAGGTAGGAACTGGAAGTAAAAAATGAAAATCGGAAAATTCACTTCTCATATCATCAGTAGTGAGGGCCACTCTGAGTCCCGCTTTTTTTATCTTGGATAAAAAAGAAGCGTAGTTGTCATGGTCATAGACAATCTCTGGCATCACAACAAAAAGAGCATCCTGAGAAGTAAGAGTATCGAGCATCTTTTTCATCGCCTCTTCGGAAGAATCTGCTCCTGCTAACTTAAAGGCCTTTTGTGCTCCCCTTAAATTACAATTTTTATCAGCACGCTTTAAAATGCCGTCAAACTCGGCGCCAGTTTTAGGGAGTTGATAAAGAGTTATATTTTTAATGTTCTTAAATTCTTTAAAAAAACTTTGATATTCTTCATTGCTAAGCCCTGCACTTAAAATAAATTTAATATTTTTGCTTTTAATTTTTTCTTTAATTTCGCTCTCTGCGACTGGCAAAAACATACTATTTTTAAAAACCATAGGGCCAACTAAGCGTCCCGGAGTGGAAAGATGTTTATAAATCTTTCTTCCGTCATCGCACATCCAAAAACCATTCACTTCGGAATCGACAATCGGCCTAACCCGATAAGCTCCACTTTTATTTTGAGAAATTTTTACGCTACAACCTGTTTCGCAACCAATACAAGTGCTCTCTACATCCTCGAGAAACCAAACTCTCTGCTTAAAACGAAAATCTTTTGAGGTAAGCGCACCCACCGGGCAAATATCTACGAGATTCTGAGCATAATCATTGTGCAATTCTTTTTGCACACTAATCTCGGCGTGATCGCCCCGGTTTACAATGCCAAGCTCATGGGTTTTTGTCACATCATCGACAAAACGAGTACAGCGAGCACATAAAATGCAGCGTTCAGCATCTAAAACAACATCACAACCAATATCTTGAACTTTCTTTTTGTGGACTTTTTTATCGATCATCGCTGAATCATATTGCCCGTGCTTCATGTAATAATCTTGCAGCCCACACTCTCCTGCTTGATCGCAAATGGGACAATCCAGAGGGTGATTTAACAAGTGAAATTGCAATGTCCACTCAACGGCATCCTTAATTTGTTTGGTATCATTTCTGACTTGAATTCCTTCAGCGACAACAGCATTGCAAGCAGGAAATGGCCTAGGCACTCCCTGTTGTTCCACCATACACATACGGCAAACTCCAGCAACTGCAAGTCCGGGGTGATAACAGTAGTGAGCGACTTTGATACCATTATTTAGGGCGGCACCTAAAAGATTTGTTCCCTCAGGAACTTCTAGATCTTTATCATTCCATTTAAGTTTGATCATTTTTTTAGGAAGTTTTTCTACTTCGCTCATAAGTTGTCCCTCATTTTTAGCGATTCTTCATTTGAATTTTTATATATGATTCTAATTCCCCTCTAAAGGCCTTGATAATTCCCTGAGTAGGCATGGCAGCAGCATCAGAAAGTGCACAAATCGTTCGCCCTCTCATATTAAAAGCGACTTTATCTAGCAGTTCGATGTCACTTAATTTTCCTTCGCCTTGTTCCGCTCTTTTAAAAATCTTTTCCATCCAGCCAGTTCCCTCCCGACAAGGGGTACATTGCCCACAAGATTCGTGATGGTAAAATTCCAAGGTCCATTTTAAAATATCTGGGATACTGCGAGTTTCATCTAAAACAATGATGGCGCCAGAACCTAACATAGATCCTTTTTGCGCAATATCTTCGTAATCCATTCGCACTTCTTTTGCGATCTCGGCAGTAAAAATAGGCGCTGATGAACCGCCTGGAATAACCGCCTTTAATTTATTTCCCTCTCTCACTCCTTCGCAGTGTTTTTCAATAACTTCAATCAAAGGAATTCCCAGAGGCAATTCAAAAACCCCCGGGCGATTGACATCCCCAGAAATAGAAAATAATTTTGTTCCGGGAGACTTTTCAGTTCCCCATTTTTTATAAGCAGCGGCCCCACAGCGCATAATCCAAGGAACAGCGGCCAGGGTTTCCACATTATTAACAATGGTCGGAAGCCCTCGGTAACCTTTGATGGCGGGAAAAGGAGGCTTCAGTTTTGGCCTGCCTTTTTGTCCTTCCAGTGAAGAAATTAACCCCGTTTCCTCTCCGCAAATATAAGCGCCGGCCCCTCTATGAACAACAAGTTCAAAATCAAAACCCGAACCTAAAATATTTTTTCCCAGGTAACCCCTTTTATAAGCATCCTTAACTGCTTTTTCTAAAATCATAGCTTGTTCGTAAAATTCTCCGCGAATATAAATATAACCTCGTTGAGTTCCCAGGGCGAATGCAGAAATAATCATACCTTCAACTAAAATATGAGGATTTATTTCTAAAAGGTAGCGATCTTTAAAGGTACCAGGCTCAGATTCATCAGCATTGCACAGAAGATATTTTCGCTGATTGCGATCCTTGGAAAAAAAACCCCATTTCACTCCTGTGGGAAATCCAGCTCCACCACGGCCCCTTAATCCAGAGTTTTTCACTTCTTCTTTTATTTTTTCTGGGTCGAGAGTAAAACATTTTTTCATCATTTCATAACCACCGGCCTCCTCAAAAATTTCTAAATGATGGACACTGGGGATATGGTGATAACTTAGCAAAGTAAAATTTTGATAATCGGCCTTATTTGCTATGCTCATGGTAGAACTTCCAATTTTTGAACAGCTGTTTTTAAAGTAAGATGACCTTCATATATATTATTAATTCTCATGCAAGGGGCCATCTCACAGGCACCTAAACACTCCATCTTTTGAATGTACAATTTCCCATCTTGAGAAGGCCTCATATTATGAAGTTGAAAATGATCTAATATGCCTTTGTGAATCTCCCGTCCGCCAAACATGGAGCAAGTAATATTGGTGCAGACCTGCACCACATTCCGAGCAGTGGGATGATCATAGAACATGTCATAAAAACTAATCACTTCATTGATTTTTATTTCCGGGATACCCATCAATTCTGAAATATGAGCAACCACTTCGGGGGACAACCAACTGTGTTGCTCTTGGGCCAAATGCAAAACAGGCATCAATGCCGATTGAATATCGTCATAGTGAGTGAGCAGCTCTTGGTATTTTTTTTTATTGGCGGTATTAAATTCAAATTTTTTCATCGGTCTAACTCTCCGGCAATAACGTTCATAGATCCTAAAGTGGCAACAGCATCAGCGATAAGTTTATTGTTAACCACTTCAGAAAAAGATTGATAAATAGCAAAACAAGGTGGCCTTACCTTGACTCGATAGGGCCTTTTTGAGCCGTCAGAAATAATATAAAAACCAAGTTCCCCATTTGCTGCTTCAGTAGCAGAATAAATTTCACCCACTGGAGGTTGCACTCCTTTCATAATAAGCATGAAGTGATTCATCAGCCCTTCGATATTGGTATAAACTTCAGATTTAGCAGGCAGTGAAACGGTTTTGTCGGCCACTTGGATAGCACCTGAGGGAAGATTGTCGAGCACTTGATTGATGATCCTTAAAGATTGTCTCATTTCTTCCATTCGAACAAGATAGCGATCAAAAGCATTACCGCTTGCCCCCAAGGGGATTTCGAAATCCACATCCTTATAAAAATAATAAGGAGAAGCTTTTCTTAAATCATAATTCACTCCAGCTGCCCGAAGACATGGGCCAGTGTACCCCCACTTAATGGCATCTTTGGCGGAAACTGGAGCGACTTTAGTTCTATCCATCCAAATTTTTGAGCGAGTGAGCATATTATCTAACTCGTCCACACTTTTTCTAATGCCTTTGATAACTTCTAAACAGTCGGTCACCCAACCAAGAGGAAGTTCCGATGCCTGCCCCCCAATACGAGTGAGAGAAACAGTCAGACGGGCACCACAAAGTTTTTCAAATAATTCGTAGACCTTTTCTCGTTGTTCAAAACAAAACCAAAAACTGGTAAGGGCACCAATATCAACAGCTGCGGTCCCCACACAAACCAAATGATCAATCACTCTTGAAAGTTCGGCCAGCACCATCCGCATCGCCTTAGCACGATCTGGAATTGTAATTTGCATCATATCTTCAACCGCTTTACACCAACCGATATTATTCATCGGAGCGGAACAATAGTTGAGACGATCAGTATAGGGGATCACTTGGTTGTATAAATGAGTCTCACACATTTTTTCAAAACAACGATGCAAATAACCAATTTCTAACTTGCAACGTTTTATAGTCTCACCTTCAATCTCCGCCATGATTCGAAGAGTCCCATGCGTTGCTGGATGGGAAGGCCCAATATTAATCCACTCTCTTGATGTTGCCTGCTCTTCTGTAAGAGTGAGATCAGGTTCAAAATAAATAGGGGCGCTAGAAGATAACGCTTGATTATGAGTAGTTTCATAATCTTTTCGAAGAGGGTGTCCTATAAATTCATGATGAGTGAGAAGTCTCTCTTTTTTTCTAAAGCTTCCGTCTGGCATTTTAAAACTAATGCCCATCATGTCCCAAGCCTCACGCTCAAACCAATCTGCCCCGGCCCACAAGGGCATTACAGAATCAATCGCCAAAGTTTCATCCAGCCCAACTCGCAGCCGAATTCTCTGATGTGTCTCCATATTGAGCAAATGATAAACTGCTTCGAACTGTTTGCCGTGGGGCCATTCCTGTGCTGGCCGTTTGCAATTATCCACACCGCAAATATCCAAAAGCATATTAAACCCGGACTCTTTTAGAGATTCCATATTTGTATAAAAACCACTGGGCCGCATCCACAAGCAATGATTGCCGTGTGTTTGAAAATAATCTTTGCCAAACTTTTTTTGAAGTTCATTGGCCAGTTCATTAAAGTCATTATTTTTGACATTGATGCCGTCTAATTGAAAACTATTTTGAGAGACACCGTTTATTTGAGTCATCATGAATCAGATCCTTTTGAAACAAGTTCTGCCACTGGCCCAGGGCCGGTAGAAGCAGGATCTTCATGAGTTATTTTTAATTCCGAACTTCCGGCCGCTGAAACACCTCTTTTAATTCGTTCTTGGACTAACATAATTCCTTGAATAACCGCCTCAGGAGTAGGCGGGCATCCGGGAATATAAACATCGACAGGAATATCGCGGCTCACTCCTTGAACCACATGATAGGCCCTGTAAAAACCGCCTGAAGAAGCGCAAGCGCCCATCGCAATAACCCATTTGGGCTCGGCCATTTGTTCGTAAATTCTTCGAAGAACCGGCGCTTGTTTTTCAGTCACAGTTCCAGCGATAATCATCAGATCGGATTGACGAGGAGAAAAGCGCACGACCTCTGCTCCAAAACGACTGACGTCATAACGTGGCCCTACCACGGCCATATATTCGATCGCACAGCAAGCAGTTCCAAAGGGCAATGGCCAAAGAGAATTTGATTGTCCCCAACGTTTAAGCCAATCCAGAAGATCTTCTGCCTTGGTCGTTGTCACTAATCTCTCCAGCGCAAATTCTTCCTCTTTTTTATCCCCCCAAGGATAAATTGCATCGACTAAATTAGCTCGCGACTCGGCCATAAAACCTCCGGTGGGAGAACAACTATGATAGGTATAATTCAACTATTATTTTAGGCATTTATCAGGTTATTGGCAATCAATTCACGGTGGTTCGAATATTCCACAAGCGCTCCTTTATGGAATTGTTTTTATTTTGCGAATAATAAGACCGTCAGTTTCTTCAAAGTAGAAACGATCCCAGCGCACATCACTGGGAAAAATCTCAATTTTACTTTCTTTTAATTTCATCAATTCTTTTTCTTCCTTCTCTCTACAAGCTAATTTTTTGCCATTAAAATAGGCCCACGAATATAATTTTTGATGTGTGCCTGAAGGCCCATTATCGTACTCCAGAAAGCGCAGATGTTCTCGATTGCCGGCATACAATCCTTGCAAATAAGTTGGCGCCTTTTCGATCCCACTTTCCAATTCCTGCAAACTACAAGAGCTCAGTATCAAAGCAAAATCATAAGTACGTGTACCATTCAAATTAAAAGGGTTAGAAATCCAAGAATTTCTTTTACAATCGTAAAAAAATCCCAGGCGATCAAGTTCAAAAAAAGACTGCAAGAAAGAAAAAAACCACAGGCGTTCAGGATTTTCATTAATATTAGCAGGGGCCACATACTTTACGCAAAGATTGTAATCGGTGCGATATTTATTTTGCAAATGACTGAGAAATTTTTTGAAATCGGCCTCATTAACCCCCTCTGCCTCTGGCGCCAAAGTTTCTGCGGCAATAACTGTTGATTTAAGTGCTGCCAATTTTTCTTTAGCAGTGGGATTTTGCAATTGAAACTGATCGGGATTTTTTTTAAAAAAATGAATTTTAGAGGAAGAATCCCAAATATAATCATAAAGTCTCAAACATTGCTGATTTAAACTTTTTAATTCTTCAAAGGAAAAAATATGATTATTTTTCATGATAAAACCCAAAGCTTTATTAGATGAAATAGGTTTTAAAAGTCGATAAGCGGGCAAATCCCTAACCCCGCTGCCTTTTCCTTCTCCCAAAATGGTTCTCCCGTAAGCATTTTGCAGATAGGCCTCAAGATAATCAAAATCAATTTCTTTTTTTAAATCATCAATATCAAGAAGCGAATTGTATTTGGGATCTTCGCTATCTACGGCAAGTAAAAAGAGACGGGAATTCCAAGGACGAAGAGAAGTATTGCAAGGATAATCAGAGCAGTATTGCAAAACTACTCCGCCGACAACTCTCACCCTGAAGGAGCGCACATCTTCAGGTTTTAAAGTTGAATAAAATCTTCCCATACCGAACACTAAAATTCTTTGGGGAAGTCCGTTTATATCTAACATTCGGGGAATAATTCCTTCAGTGAAAGTGGGGTAAGTGATTTTTTTACTGTATTTTTCCCAAACGTCATTTTGCGAACAAAGCTCTGTCCTTAAAAATTTTTTGCCAGAGACCAAATCTAAATCATAAATATTTTTTGAATTCTCCGGAGTCAGAGGAAAAAAATTAATCGAATGATCTTTGGGGCTGGCAAATGGCGCCAAATCAAAATAGGGATGAGGGAGTATTTCATCATTGCTATTTTTGGCGGCAAATCGAGGGCCCATCTTAAACCATACGGCGACGGCATCTACGGGGGGTAGATCATTATGCACTGGACGACGTGAACACCCGCTCATAATGAGCGGCCAAAAAAGCAAAAAAATTATTATCCGCCTTCGTTGACAAAGGCCCTGCCAATAGTTCAACATCCCTCTCCATCTGCATTGATTCATAATGACCTTTTGGCCGGGTGGTGAAATCGGTAGACACAAGGGATTTAAAATCCCTCGTCCCTAAACAGGACATGCGAGTTCAAGTCTCGCCTCGGCCACCAATCTTTCCACTCACCTTCCCTTGATAATTGTAACTTAATGATGAAACTAAGCGCAACCATGGCCACCCAGAATATGAGCACCTTTAACGGTCATCCTATCGTGCTACTTTTCAAGTAATCTGCTAGCGATATAGGATGATGAAATGAAAACCGAATTATTCTATAAAAATGGAATGCATTTTGAGTGCCACACTCGCACAATTGTTTCTCACATCGATGCCACTCCCGAACACGGCGGCAAAAATTTAGGGCCAACACCTAAAGAACTTCTTTTACAAGGAGCAGGTGGCTGTTCAGGAATTGATATTGTCTCTTTTTTAACTAAAATGAGATTGACCATTAAAAAATTTGAAATAGAAATCGATGCTGAACAAACTGATGTTGCTCCAAAACATTTTAAAACTGTTGCCCTAATCTATAAATTAGAGGGAGACATTCCTCCAGAAAAAATAATTCAAGCGACAACTCTTTCTATGACCAAGTATTGTGGCGTGAGTTATATCTTAAGTCTCTCATGCCCTATTAAATATATCGTGATGTTAAATGGAAAAAAAATCTACCAGGATCAGGCAAAATTTTAGGGAAGGTTTTTCATTTATTCTAAATTTGATCTAGAATTCTTATATGGTTGAGGCATATCAAAACAATAGCAAAAATAAAAAACAACACTTTGGCCATCATTGATTGCATCTCTTCAGGAAACATTTTAACCTCCCTAAGGCCATGAACAAAACAGATCACATTTCAGTCGACAATTTAGCAAAGCTTGAACAAAAAGTCAGCAGTGCTTTTTATTATTGCGGCAATATCACCCCCGATTATCAGTGCGGAGATCTCGCAAGAGGGGCCTTAAAAAAATTGCTTTGCCAGCAAAATTTAATTCAAGAAAAAGGCCCTCTCACTTTTAGTGATTTTACGGAAGTTTTGGAAGTGCCCCATTATTGGGTTACCTTAAGTCACACTAGACCCCGCCTCAAAGAAATGGCCTTAAACTTTGCCTCTGCCGGATTGGCAAACAAAAAAAAATGGGGTGGTATTGGAGTTGACGTAGAATGGGCCCTACGTCCCATGCTCGACGGTGCTAAAAAATATTTTGTCAATCAGCTAGATCAAAACTTTAAATCCTTTGGCAGCTGGAACAAGATAACTCCTCCCCCACTTTTGCTTCTTTGGAGCAAAAAAGAAGCGGCATTCAAGGCGCTTCGCCAAACACAACGGCAATTTAGAGAACAAACAAACAGGGAACTTTTACTCAAGGATATCTGGATCAATGGAGATTTTTTTGGCCTATGCCAGGCCCCCCAAATAGCAAAGGGCACGGTCAGTAGTGTGGAGGCCTTTTTTTATCAATCCTTTATTATGAGCGTTGCACATCTCTATCTTGACGAGTAGTAAAAATTCTTCCTTGCCAAAGAGGTCCCAGGCCCCTTATTCTCGGCCATGAATAAAATTGATCGCACAAAAATTGCCCTACCTAAAGTCACCTGCTCGGCGATAGCACTTCGGCAGCTAGACCTTTTAGTGGAAAATGATTTTACCCTTTCGGGAAAATTTTTACGGGTGGCGATTAGTGGAAAAGGCTGTGATGGCTTCACCTACTCTATCGGATTTACCCCAAAACTGGTGGACGATTTTGAAATCAGACTTATAACTCCCCAAAATTCAATGAATCTTTTAATGGATCCTTTCGTCGCCTTTTACCTTCAAGATTGTTTCATCGATTATCTTCAAGATTTAGAAAGTGATAATGAAGGCTTTACGGTTAAAAATAATAAGGCCGAATTATACCATGGTAAATTTTGGAAAGAGGATCAAGAAAAGATCCCTCCTATGCTATATACTCCTCACGTTTAAGACTATCACATCATTTATTTTAAAATGTGAGTAAAAAATGATCGATTATCGCTATCTCAAGGCCTTTTTATTAACCGCTTCTTACAGCAGTTTTTCCCGCGCTGCTTTGGAATTAAAAATTGCCCAGTCGGCAGTTAGCCGACAGATCAAACTATTAGAAGAAACCTTGGGCACAGAACTGATTGTCCGCTCCTCTAAAAAAGTTTTGCTCACCACTCAGGGAAAAGAGCTTTATTTAGCAGTTAAAAATTTTGATCACCAAGCAGAAAATATTTTTAAAAGCAGCAAAAGTGGGCCACTTCGAATTGGCGCTCTTCATGGGCTTTTAGAAGATTGGCTTACTCCTCTTTTACCTGCTTATTTTAAAAAATATGAAAGGCCTATGCATATTGAAGTTGGGCCCATCTCCAAATTGCGTCAAGGGATAGAAGCGGGAGAGTTTGATTGTATTTTTAGCACTGATAATATTCAGTCCGAATTACTCACTTCCCTTAAAATTTTTGACGAAACCAATGTGCTCATTTCCAAAGAAGAAATTAATCTAAAACAACTGACTGATTATCGCTGGATTACTTATGTCGAAGTAGATCATATCCATAAACTGTGTAAAGGGCCCCATAATAAAATTATTTCAGTAAACTCACTGACCAGTATCGTAAACCTGGTTCGTTCAGGGGTGGGAATTGCCGTTGTCCCCGATCATGTTTTAAAAAAAAATGAGCGTTTATTTGTCACTAAACTACCACAGCTAAAAAAATCTGAAGTTTTTATGACAACACTCAACACTCAACACTTACCACTGCATTTACAAGAACTATTGGAGCTTATTAATTTGGAAGAAAAAAAGTTCGGAGATAATTAATCAGTGCCATTTTGATCCCGACTGTTTAATTTTTTTCACCGTCCTTTATTTAATTTCTTTTCTTTTGATCAAAATTTTTTCTTCTTTCTGTAATTTTATTACATTCATTTAAAATAAATTAAATCTCGTAAACCATGTCTAGACCGAAAGATACAATGGTTTATAGTTTTAAATCTTCTCATTTAGGATGAGCAATCCTAAAAGAGAATTATAGCAAATTGATTTGCTCATACGATGTACCAAATCGGCATAATCAAGGAGGGAAAATGCGAGATTTCAATTCACCATCTTATTTTACTTTTTACGCCATCCTCATGGCCCTGTCTTTGGGCCTCACAAGTTGTGGGAGAAATGAGGAAGGAGAAGGGGCCAGCGCCCTTAGCTCAAAAGTTATTGTCGGCGATCTTAACTGGAGTGATGTACAAACCTTAGGGGCAAATTCCGAGGCCAGGGCCAACTCCAAGCGAGTGGCCTACTTAGATATTCCTTCTGAGGGCGCCAGATGCACCGCCTTTTTAATTGCCCCGGATGTTATCATCACCAATCAACATTGCATCCCAAAAAGAAGTGATGCGGAAGGAGTAACCGCCAGCTTCAACCATGTCAGTGACGCTCCAATTTCTGAATATAAAAGTTATAAATGCGATGAATTTATTGGCAATAATCAAGAATTAGATTTCGCACTTCTTCGCTGCAGTGGGCGCCCCGGTGATCTTTTTGGATTTGTCAGCTTAGATGAAAGTGGGTCGCAAAGTGTTGGGCAAAAAATCTACGTCATTCAACAAAACTGCGATTATTTTACAGTCAGTAATTGTGATCCAAGTAAAAAAATTGCCTATGGAAATGTGCTCAAACTTTCTAATGAATACGTGCATAATGCCGACACTCTTGGAGGGTCATCCGGCTCCCCTGTTTTTGATCAACAAAACAACAGAGTTTTTGCCCTTCATCACGTGGGCATAGGCAATGATGGAAATGGAAGAGGAAGTGAAAATCACGCCGTTCCCATGAGTAAAATTGTTCCAGCAATTAAAAGATTTTACCCAGAAGTCTTAGCTGGATCGGGCCTTCCAAGTAATCAATCGATTGATTTTGAACCGAATGATACTGCTCGACAAGCAGCTCAAATCTCATCAGCGCAAAAATTTTTGGCACCCTTTGAAATAAAAGCGAGAGATTTAGATTATTATAAAGTTAATTTAACTTCTGACAAACATCTTTATACCTCAATCGGTTTTTGGCATTCACAGGGTGATCTCGATTTAAAAGTCTTGGATAAAAATCAAAATGTGGTTGCCATATCGGAAGGAACGGCGAACTACGAAACCATTTCACTGGATTTACCAGCTGGTGAATATCTTATTTTAGTTTATGGGTATAAGGGAGCGAAGGCCAAGTACAATTTTTTAACACAATATTAATCTGTATTTCTTGGGGGTTTAAAATCAGGGGTGATTCTTCAAGTGATTGCAGATTTAAAGAGGCCTTCATAAGAAGGCCTTTTTTATGATATACCCTTCGCACTTTATTTTACATAGTTGGTATAAATAAAACAGGCGACAGTATTTTTTTAGCATAGGGCCCATAACGATTAATCATTTCGCCAATAAGATTAACATAGACGGGGCAGTGAAATCTTTTTTGATTTTTTGCTTCTAATTCTATAATTGATTTTTCAACTTCATTTTTCATTGCCT
>JAHEZZ010000248.1 GCA_023250815.1 Bdellovibrionales bacterium | reverse complement strand
TAATTAAAATTAAAACCGGCCAAGAATAGTAAAGGTAAGTTTGAGAAAATGACTCAATCTTTAACCAAAAGTCGGCTGGCACCGTTTTACCGTTTTAGGCACCGTTTTGCTATGTCTCCGAACACTAACATTCAATTCGTGATTCAATTCGCCCGTGACTAAATTTTAGACATTAGTTTTTGTACAGCTGTTCATTTTTTTGACAATGCATTTCTTCTTTTAAATCATTTCTTGAGGACTTAGAGAGAAAAGATCTTGATTTTTATTTGGCATAGTTTGTGCTTAGTAGTGGTTAGATTATGAAATTTGGAGGATCTTTTATGAAGAACGTAAAGCTATCATTTTTATTGATTACTGTGGCCTTGCTTAATTTTGGTTGCGGAAAACAAAATACTGCTAATTCAAATGGTTCAAGCTCATCAAGTAATCCCTCGAGTATTGGCCAAGCTAATTATAGTCCGACTTCTGGAAATTTATCTTGGGATCAATTTAAAACACAAGTTGCTTCTGGAGCTTTTGCTGCAAAAATTTCGGGTACGGAGATTTATAATTATGTAGGTTATACTATGGATGTAAACAGCTCTAGTTGCCTGTGGATTTTTACTTGTTCATCAAGCAAAACAAGTTCAACATTTTTTACTCGGGAATATGGAACAAATTATATTAAGCATCCTTTTTGTAATAATGGTGGCACTTGTACTTCTACTGATCCCATTAAGCAGCAATTGATTCAAATTGTAGGTCAGGCGCAAACCTATGGTCAGTTATCAAATACTAAATTTCAAGTAATGACCTACTCCGGGTATTTATATGTGATTGATTTATCCTATCCTATTGTTGCCAATCCAATTGCCCGACTTGATAACGTTGGATCATACTACGAGCTAACAAACGTAACAAAATTTTAATTAAGTATTCTTAAGGTTCCCCCCCCACCCTTAAGAATTTGAGATAGGCCAAGGTTAAACTTGGCCTTCTTTATTTCTGCCAGTTATAATTTTTTTAGTTGCACCACTTAAAAGGAATTATATGGCGGAATTTAAAACTGATTTAACTGATATTTTTTTTGGATTATTCGAAGTTCTAAAAGTTCAAAAACACCGAGAGGGGGCCGAGGCCACTGACTTCCAAGACCTCAAAGATATTATTTTTGAATATAATAAATTTACTACTACAGTAATTTGGCCCACCAGAACACCTTCAGACAAAGAGGGAGTGGTACTTTCAAAAGAGGGAGTGAAAGTTCCCAAAATACTCCACAATGCAAATCAAAAATATTATGAAAATGGTTGGTTCGCCTTAGGACTTCCAGAGGCGATGGGTGGAATGCCTGCACTTAATTCTGTGGCCCTTGCGTGTAATGCTATTTCAACTGGATCGCATGTGGGATTTATGATGTACACAGGTTTAACTAAGGCCGCCTTAAGTGTTATTTGGGCCAAAGGATCTGAAGAACAAAAAAAAACTTACGTTGCTCCCATTGTTTCTGGCGAATGGGGTGGGACAATGTGTTTGACTGAATCTGGTGCGGGAAGTGATGTTGGGGCCTGCAGGACAACTGCTACACCACTTGGCAACGGAAAATACAATATCAAAGGTGTAAAGATTTTTATTTCTTCAGGAGAAAGTGATCTCTATAAAAATAATATCCATTTGGTTTTGGCAAAGACTCCCAAAGCTCCGGAAGGAACTAGAGGGCTTTCACTTTTTATTGTTCCGAGGTTTAACCTTCAAACAGGAAAGAACAATAATGTTTTTTGCACCAAGATCGAAGAGAAAATGGGAATTCACGCCTCGGCAACTTGTGAGCTAACATTTGGCAGAGACGGAGATTGTGTAGGTGAATTAATCGGTGCTGAGTTTGATGGCATGGCCAACATGTTTATCATGATGAATGAGGCCCGGCTTTTGTGTGGAATACAAGGTGAGTCTCAGGCCAATGTTGCTTATGGTTTAACTGAGCAGTACGCTAAAGAGCGAGTGCAATTTGGAAAGGAACTTGTTCATCATCCAGATGTAAAAAGAATGTTGCTTAAAATGCGTGCTGCAAGCAGGGGCATGCGGGCCCTCAATCTTTATGTGGGAAATCTATTTGATGAGGTTAAAAAAAATAAAGAAGTAGAGCATGAGATTGCTTTTTTAACTCCTATTTGCAAGGCCTATTGCTCGGAAAAAGGTTTTGATGTTTGTGTTGAGGCATTGCAGGTTCATGGTGGTTACGGTTATTGTACAGAGTATGGCATAGAACAATTTGTCAGAGACACGAAGATTGCCACGATATACGAAGGAACTAACGGTATTCAAGCAATTGATTTTTTAATTCGCAAAGTTTTAAAAGATCAGGGAAAAACTTTGATGAATGTGGCACTTAAAATTAAAAATAGTCTTCAGGCGGCGGCGATTTCTTCATTGGCCACTTCTTTTTCTGATGAACTTAATTTGTATAAATCAGTTTTTGAGAAATGCGAAAAAATAATGACAAAAGTTGGTGAGCTGGCAAAGGAAAATAAGCAAGAAGAAATGCTAGGATCTGCGTCGGATATTTTAGAGTTTTTTTCTCAAGTTGTGATCGCTTGGCAATTACTTGATCATGCACTTGTTGCTTCATCTTTGATGATAAATACTCAAGGTGAAACAAAAAAATATTATCAATC
>JAHEZZ010000113.1 GCA_023250815.1 Bdellovibrionales bacterium | reverse complement strand
TGTTTGGTTTATCCCAATTTTATCGAAACCGTCATTCGTATTGTTCCTCTTTATTGGGTAAGAGCTTTTGGTGGTACCTTGGTACTCGCTAGTTTTATTTTGATGATTTATAATTTTTATAAAACTATTAAAAACGCTCCCGCCAATCAAACAGATGAGACCCATTCAGCTTACCCTCTACTCCCGGTAAGCAATTTAGGCAGCGGCCATAGAAAATTAGAAGGCATGCCAGTTATTTTCAGTGTCCTTTCACTGCTTGCCATTTTGGTGGGAAGTGCAATGGAAATTATTCCTAGTCTTTTATCCAATAAGTATTTGCTAATGAATTCCAAAGTCACACCCTACACTCCATTGCAACTTGCCGGCCGAGATATTTATATCAAAGAAGGTTGTTATGTTTGTCACTCCCAACTAATAAGGCCAGAAGTAAGCGAAGAAATTCGCTACGGCATGCCTACAGTTGCGGAAGATTATATTTATGATCGTCCTTTTCAATGGGGCTCAAAAAGAATCGGCCCAGATCTCGCTCGTGTAGGAGGAAAATATCCCAACATGTGGCACTACCGTCATATGTGGGACCCAAGAGAAGTAACTCCGCATTCTTTAATGCCAGATTACACTTGGCTTTTTTCAAGAAAACTTGATTTGTCTATGATTCAAAAGAAAATGAAAGTACTTAAATCTTTAGGAACTCCATATAGTGATGAAGAAATTGAGAAAGGGCGAGATCTGGCGCTTGCTGAGGCCCGTGTGATTGCCCAAGATTTGGCCCTTTCAAAAGTAGATGGCAATGTGGAAAACAAAGAAATTGTGGCGCTTATTTCCTACTTACAACGTCTAGGAAAAGGGGCCAAGGAATGAAAGAAAAATTGACGTTGATCCCCCATTCAATGTGGATGCCAGCACTGGCCTTTTTTATTTTCTTTTTTATTTTTTCTGGAGTGCTCTATTTTGTACTTCGTCCAATGAACAAAAAGCATTTTGAAAAATTATCTATTATTCCTTTAAATGACGAGAGGTAACAATGAACGACGACAATCATTTATCTCCTGAAGATAAAGCAAAATTACGAGAACACGAATACGATGGAATCAAAGAAATGGATCACCCCCTTCCCAGATGGTGGGTTATGACTTTTTGGTTAACCATTATTTTTGGCGTACCTTATTTTTTTTACTACACCGTTGGTGGAGGAATCAGTTTGCGTCAAGATCACGCTGAAAGAATGGCCATCATTAATAAAATGAAAGAAGAGGAAATTAAAAAATCATCCAATTTTGATCAGGCCTATTATGACAATATTTTAAAAGATGAAGGGGTCATGAAAGGAAAAATTGTTTTTGAAACAAACTGTGTGGCCTGCCATAAGGATGAGGGAATCGGCGACATTGGGCCTAATTTGACTGACTCTTTTTGGATTCACGGAAATGGCCATGCTCATGATCTCTTTAATGTTATTTGGAATGGAGTAGAAGAAAAAGGCATGCCAGTATGGAAAGATATGATTTCAAAAGAAGAAATCTATCAGGCCATTTCCTATGTCTATACTTTGCGAAACAAAAACCTAAAAGGAAAAGAATCACAAGGCACAAAAGTTGATGATTAAAAAATGAACAGAGAACTCCATAAAGAAAGATTGGCAACAACTGATGAAAAAGGAAAAAGGATTTTCCTATTTCCAGAAGAAGTTAAGGGCAAATTTAGAAACTTAAGAACTTTGATCTCCTGGTTTTTAATTCCTCTTTTCTTAGGACTCCCTTGGATAAATATCGATGGCAAGCAATCTATTCTTCTTAATATATTAAAAAGGGAGTTTACTTTTTTTGGCACCACTTTTTACGGGCATGACACTCCTCTTTTATTTTTTGTATTGATAATAATTGTTTTTTTTATCGGAGGAGTCACCGCTATCTTTGGACGAGTGTGGTGTGGCTGGGCCTGCCCACAAACTGTTTTTATCGATGCTGTCTATCGAAAGATTGAAGAAATGATTGAAGGAAATGCCAGAAAAAGAAAAGAGTTGGCCAAAGCTCCTTGGGGGCCTGTCAAATTTTTTAAAAGATTTTTAAAATGGACAATTTTCATCGCCATTTCAATTCATCTCGCCCATAGTTTTTTAGGTTATTTTATTCCGATCAGAGATCTTTTTTTAGTTACCACATCTCCCCCATGGGAAAATCCCAATGCATTTATTTTTATGATGATCGCCAGTGCAGTGATGCTTTTTAATTTTGCTTGGTTTCGAGAACAATTTTGCATTATCGCTTGTCCCTACGGCCGTTTTCAGTCGGTCATGATGGATAAGAATAGTTTGGTTATCGGCTACGACTATAAAAGAGGTGAACCTAGACGGGGCCAGGTGAAAAGAAAAGAAGATGAGGGAGACTGTATCAATTGTTTTAAATGTGTTCGGGTCTGCCCCACTGGAATCGATATTAGGAGAGGAACTCAACTTGAGTGCATTGCCTGTACCGCCTGCATTGACGCCTGTGATGAAATTATGGATAAAACGAATAGACCTCGAGGTCTCATTCGTTACACCAGCGAAGAAATTATCGCCAAAAAACAATGGGTATTCTTTAGACCTAGACCATTATTATATTTTTCAATTTTAATAATAGCTCTACTTCTTTTTATAAATATTTTAAATAACCAAACAGATCTGAGCGTCGTTTATGTTCATGGCCGAGGCATACCTGAGCAGGTGATTAAAGACCAAAATGGCAATGAAATCATTGTTCATCATTTCAATGCAGAGATGAGTTGGAGGCCACAAACTTCAACTGCTGCAGATTTTAAAATATTTCCCGAATGGGTGGAGAAAGCGCAAATTATTTCTGCCAAGCGCCCCTTTATTTTAAAACATGGAAAAAATACTATCGGATTTTTTATTCGATTTTTTTCAAAACAAATTCCCAAAAAACATTTTATTTTTCCGCTTGATATTGCAAATGAAAATAATAAGATCCTCAATCATCAGGAGATTAAAATTGTTCTCCCTTAATATTCCCCCGATCACTCCAATGATTAACATGCTATTTTTGGCCCAGGCGGGGCTTATTGCAGGGTTAGCAGGCAGCATTCATTGTGTCGGCATGTGCGGAGGATTAGTAATCTCTTCCACCAAAAATTTTAAAGATCATCTCTATTATCAAACTGGCCGTCTTCTGGGCTATCTCTTATTGGCGGCACTTGTAGGATTTAGCTCACAGGCCATCCAACATTTCTTCACTCCATTAGCGCATACAATTTTTGGATTTCTTTTAGGTGCCTTTCTCATTTTTATCGGAATCAAATCCTGGATAAAAATTAACTTCCATTTACCTTCTTTTTTTCCTCAAGCACTTTCCAAATTGAATTCCTATTTTCCAAAGTCAGCATTTTTTGTAGGCCTTGCCTCATTTCTTCTTCCTTGTGGCCTGCTTTATTCGGTACTCGCTTCTTTGCTTTTAGTGGGAAACCCATTGAAGGCAATGTTCGCCATTTCCCTTTTTTGGATGGGTTCGACTCCCCTCCTCATGCTCCTACCCGGAACCCTAAAGAGAGGTCTTGAATATTTAGGAGTCAATCCAAAAACAATCTATGGAATGCTTTTTGTTATTATGGGACTAATAAGTATCGGATTAAAAATCTACCCTCTTTTATCACCTAATACTGCTCAGCACTCCTGTCACTCTGCCGCTTTGAAATAAGAAATATATATTGATCATTATTTTCTAATAATCAAACGATCAGAAGAGTAACGCACTTTTTTAGCAAACTGATATTTATCATCACTTGCCCGATAACCTGCGGAACAGGCCATAATTGTTTGATAGTCAGAATTTTCAATTTCTAAAATTTTATCATAAGCACGAGCATCCAAACCTTCCATTGGGCAAGTATCTACTCCAAGAAAAGCAGCGCTGGTCATAAAATTTCCAAGAGCAATATAAGTTTGTTTTGCCAACCACTCGGCGACAACTTTATTTCTTGGCCCATTTACAAAATCGGCAACCATCATTTTTTTATAACCTTCTAGTGCCTGCGCCTCTCCCCCTCTAATTTTAACTGTGCTTTCGATAAAGTCAGTGACATCAGATTCAACTGCATTTTTCTTCGCCAAAAAAACCACATAGTGAGAGCAGTCTAAAACTTGGGATTGATTCCAAGAAGCTGCCTTAAGTTTTGTTTTTAATTCATGATTAGTAACCACTACAAATTTCCAAAGCTGAATACCATAAGAAGACGGAGACAAAATTAAGGATTGCTCCAAGGCCTCCCATTTTTTATCTGAAATTTTTTTGGCAAGATCAAATTTTTTAACGGCATAACGCCAATTTTGAATTTCAATCAATGTTGATTCATTAATAACACCCGACATGTCAGCTCTCCTATTGTTTGTTTTATTTCCATTTAATATTACATCCCACACTAGCTTTTTGATCGGCACTCACTGAGAAACCGCCCAGTGTGGCCTCTATCGCACTTCGAAGCTCACTGCCATTTAAAACTTCACCGTTGCCTGGAGTGGAACTATCTAAGCGGCCACGATAAACCAGAAGTCCTTTTTCGTCGAATAAATAAAAATCGGGAGTACATGCGGCGTGAAATTTTTTTGCCACTTCTTGAGTCTCGTCAAATAAATAAAGAAAAGGCCGGCCTCTATAAATTGCATTTCCTTCAGAAGCAAGACGAGAAAGGGATAGCTGCTTAATTAAAATTTTCATTTTGCTAGGATCATCGTCAGGGTATTTATTCACATCATTAGAATTGATACCAACCATATCCAGGCCTCGCCATTTAAAATCCCCGCTCAATTTCACAAGCTCAGGCAATACGTGTGTAACATAAGGACAATGGTTGCAAATAAACATAACTAAAACAGCTTTCCCTAAAAAATCAGAAGAGGAAATCAAAATATCATCAGTACTTGGCAAGGCAAATTCTGGCATAGGAGTATTAAGGGGAAGCATGGTTGAAGATGTTTTGGCCATTGGCGACCTCCAGTCTTCTGAGAATAACAAGAGAATTTTAGGAAGGGTAGAGTGGAATTATATAAATAAGAGGTGTCAAAGGTTCGCCACTTTCCCTAAAGCATCGCAGCTATAAAATTAAATAAAATCTCTAAGTGCCCAAAATAAGAGAAAAGCAAGATTTGGATATAAAAATCATATTGAGAGCAATCAAGGACTTTTTTAGAATGTATCTATAGGGAACACAAAATAACACATGCGATGTCGGCGGAAATAAAAATGGACTTTTACTTTCGTCGATTTTTTAGCAATTGATTTAATCTTCACATTTCTCTCTAATCAGATTACAAATAATACCAATTCTCGTAATTAGGAATTAAAACGACATGAAATTTATACTGATATTTTTTTCGCTCTTCTCTGTTTCTCTTTTTGCCACACCATTCATCCACCCTATTTGCCAAAATGATTTAGATTCAATTCCTATTTTACAAAATGGGCGAGTAAAGCCGCTAAAAGTGCATGCTCTGGAATCAATCAAACATCTAACAGGAAAAACTACTTTTTTAAATCTCAAAGCAACTCAAATTTTTTGTTTGCTCTCTCTCTCCATGGGCCCTAAAAAATATGAAGAATTAGATAAACTTTCAACTCCCATCGATCATGTTGAAACTCAAAAACTTCTAGCAACAATCGGCAACCACCCAGAAGTAACTTTAAAAGAATTAAGTGAAAAAGGCGACCTTATCAGATCAACCTATAGGGGAATTAAAGAAGACAATTCTTATAAAAAAGATTTGAGCAAATTAATGCAGAAGATTCAACTTTATCAAGACATCACTTCAGGGAATAACTGGACAGTTGCCGAGCTAAGTAACGATCATATTGTTTGGCCTCCCTTTTATCAATTTTTTACTTCACAAAAAATTCAAACCTTAAGAGAAAGAAATAGTGAAATGAGTATGCCCCAAGTTTTACACCAGGGACTTTTAGAATCGAAAAACGATTACATTAAAATCTCCGGCGATAAATATTTGCTAGAATTAACCTATATCAACGCCCATTTAGTAGAGTTTGCATTAAGCACAACCCTTTTGGCCTTGCTCATTTTGATCATCATTCCCCGTAAGCTCTTTGGACTTTCTCTGACCGCCATTACTTTGTTCATTCAATTGTCTATCGTCACCTGTCGAGTTCTTATTTCCGGCCGCGCTCCAGTGACAAATATGTACGAAACAGTTTTATTTTCCGGATTCGGCGCACTTCTCATTTCCACAATCATCGCCATCATAAGAAAAGAAAAAAGATATGTGATAGTTGGACTTTGCTACAACTTCTGTACTCTGATGATGCTTATTTTTGCCGATGGAATGTTAAACGGAAGTATTGGGCCTCTGGTACCCGTTTTACGAGATAATTTTTGGTTATCGACCCATGTTACTTGTGTTATTTTATCATATGGCGCTTTGGGACTCTCCTGGATGATGTCCAACTATGTTTTAGTGCTCAAACGTTTGGGCAAAATAGAAAATAAAGATCAACTCTATTTTTCTGATCTCATTTATACTTGTTTAAAAGTAGGCACGACCCTACTTGCTCTAGGGGTTATCCTTGGAGGCGTTTGGGCCGATTATTCTTGGGGAAGATTTTGGGGTTGGGACCCAAAAGAAACCTGGAGTTTAATCGTACTTTGTATTTATATGGCAATCTTGCACGGGAAATCGACTTCCTGGATCCCACCATACCGTTTTATCCCGCTGACCTCCGGTGCTTTTATGAGTGTGATGATGGCATGGTTTGGAGTTAATTATATTTTAGCGACGGGGCTTCATTCCTACGGATTCAGTGAAGGTGGGGCCATTTTTTTATTGTCTTTTTTTATTTTGCAAATTTCTCTTTTAGCTTGGTCAGCAAAGGCCTTTAAACAAACTCAACTTGCCCATTAATTAGTGGAATTAGTATTAATACCATTTATATTGGCCCCCAAAGAAACAGCGCCTTTTAAAAAATCCATGATCATTTGATTCTTTTTTCCGAACAAAATCCAATCTGAACGAAAGGACTCCCCGTACTCCACTCCGCAACGGCCAGGTTCATTTTTCAAAGAAATATCTGTATTAACAAGACCACTCTTTAGCAAGGCAAGCAGGAAGAATTTATTATTTTTAAAAATAAAAAGCGGGCCACCAGAATCGCCATTGATGGCGGTGGCATAATTTAACATTGCAAGCTGGTCAACACTCGCCCACTGCTTACAAAGCAAATATTTTTTTGAAAATAAATAGAGAAGCGATTTATCTGAAGATTGTTCTGGTATAAAATAGGACTCACCACATTTCATTTTGCCAGAAACCTGCACCCCATTTGCACTATTAATTTCTCTTCCAGAACCACAAAGAGACATTTTGCCTCGGTATTTTTCTAAATCAATATCAATCGCTTCCAATGTAAAGGCCTGCTTCAGATCCTCCCCAAAAGAATCTTGAGAATCAAAAACTAAAACTGCAATGTCTATACCCTTCGCACTTTGCTTTTCAAGCAAACCGCTGCGGGTATACCACTCGTAATACTGAGTTTTCCATACTGGAAAACTCAAACGTGATGAGTATATATCTGAAAGATTATCATCACTCTGAATAATCTTTTGCGGACGGATTCCCAAAACATTTATATCTTTTAACTCTTTATTTAAAATACAATGATTCGCAGTTAATACCGTCAGCGGGGATAAACCAACAACTGCTCCGCTACAATAAGTGCGAGAATGATCATTTTTAAGCTCTACGACTTGTTTTATATTATGAGTAAGGCCCCCTCCTACTAAGGAAAAGCTATTGCCAATAAAAAAGTAAAGCGAAGTCAAAAATAAAAACATAGCTAGAAGTATAACATTCTAAAGAAGGCCCTCAAGCGAAAAGAAAATTATACATTGTCACTCTCCCCGAGCTGTGAAACCCTGAAGACTAAATTTCCTCATAAGTGGAGAATAAATGGACTTAATTCTCGGGTCTTTTTTTCGTTTCTTTTTTTACGTCTGTGTCGGCCTTACTCTCGAAATCATTTATTCAGTTACCAGTATTGATTTGGCCTGCGGTTTTTCTCTTCCTAGACGCCTCCCCAAAAAATATCTGGAAGGTTTTGTCAGTCTTTACATGATACCTATTCACGGGTTTGGAATGCTTTTTTTATTCGAACCGGCCTATCAGCTGATTAAAAACTGGCCGTTTTGGGGGCGCTATTTTTTCTATGCTTTGACAATCACCCTGATGGAGGCAATTTCCGGTTGGATTTATCTCAAAATATTAGGCCTTTATAGCTGGGATTATTACAAAGATTCAAAATATAAAATTTTCAAAGACGGCCTAACCCTTTGGACTTTGCTGCCTCAATGGGGGATTGCAGGATTTTTGATGGAATTTAACTCCAGACTTTTAAACCATCTCACCCCAAGCGCAATAGAATTTATAAAATCCCTTTTATAAGGCACTGTAAAAAATAAACTTAG
>JAHEZZ010000009.1 GCA_023250815.1 Bdellovibrionales bacterium | reverse complement strand
AGAGTAGTAAAGCCCTGAATGGAGTACTCCACTATTTCTTCCGGTGGTCTCATCTCCAAAATACGAATTTTTTTCCATCAAAACAATTTCGAGTTTGGGTCTTTTTAATTTTAAAAGATAAGCGGACCAAAGGCCTATAATTCCCCCCCCAACAATAGCGAAATCAATTTTAATTTTATTTTCTGACATAATGGTAAACAGTTGAAAGAGTATAAAAAATTAAAATAAAATAAAGATTTTCACCATCGCCAAAAGAATATTGAAATAATCCAGATACCGAAAATGCCATTATAAAAGGGACAGAAACCATCCTTAAAAGAGGTTCTTTCCACGATTCATAAAACCAACAACCTAACCACATTAAAAAAAATGACACTCCAAGAATTCCACTAGAGGCCATATTTTCTAAAAAATTATTATGGGCATGCCCTTTAAATTGAGGTGAACTTAATTTAAATTCCGTTTTAATATCAGAAGAATAAGATTCAAAATTTCTAAACCCGTATCCCAGTATAGGTTTTCGGGTAAAAGCTATCCATGATGCTTTATAAAAAGCAGTCCTATCATGATCCGATTCAGCTCTTCTGTGAACAATATATTGAACTCCTGTAGAAAAAAAATAAGAACACATAAGGGCAGTGCAAATGATCAAGATAACAGCAATTGCTTTTTTAAAATTTTTATCAAAGAAAAAAAGTATTGATGAAAGAAACCCTAGCCAAGCACCTCTAGCATACGAGAAAAAAAGTCCAGTGCAATTTATGGTAAAAAATAAAATACGCTCAAATAGAGAAATATTAAATTGTAAATGACCATTGTTAAAAAGGAGCGAAAGCGCAAAAGGAACAAGTAAACCCATCCCATAACCATAAGTCATATACATCCCATAAAGCCCACAGGCCCGATCAAAGTGACATGCAGGTTTCATCTTCAAATAGTTGTATCCCGTAAATAATGCAACCATCCCTGAACAAGTAGCAATGATAGAAGACCAAATTAAAACCCTGATAATGATATCCCTATGTTTTAAAAACAGTTCAAATCTATCAGTAACCAAATCCAAAATGGCAAAAAAGGATATAAAAGCAAACAAAAAATATCTCGTTTTTAAAACAAAGGGCCAAGGCTTTTCTATAATTTGAAAATTTACAAGAATGCTCAAATTATAAATAATAAAAAGTCCAAATAAAAACCATAACGAGAGTGGTAATCTTTTTGTGTACCCTCTCTTAAAAAAAAAGTAAGTCGAAAACAAACCAGGGATCAATAAGGCAAAATGAGAGAGGGCCGAAAAACTATTTGAAGTAAAAATACCGGCCGCCAGAATATACAGCCCGGCCAAAACGAGAGGTGAATGAATTTTTTTTATATAATTATACATTCATCAACCTCTCTATTTGCATCATTAATTCTTTTTTAAATTTTTCTTTTGAAAAATTCTTTGCCTGTTTTAAGAGATCCTCATTTTTAAATTTTTTTATTTCAAATTTTTCAATAGCATTTTTTAGGTGATCAACACTTTGCTCTTCGAAAAAAACAGAAACTGAATCATTTAAGGTTTCTAATACTCCGGCCTTTTTATAAGCAATAACAGGAGTAAGTGCTGCTAAAGATTCTAAAGGCGTTATTCCAAAATCTTCAACTCCTGGAAAAATTAAAGCCTTTGCCTTAGACAGGGTTTTTATTATTTTTTCTCTAGAAACATTTCCTAAAAAGACAATATTGCTTTTACTCATTGAGCGTAATTTTAATTCTTCTTGACCAGAGCCAATAATAATTAATTTTTTTTGATTCAAATTAAAAGTCTCAATCGCTAAATCGACTCTCTTGTTTGGAGCAAAAGCCGTGACCATACAATAATAATCTTCTTTAGGAATAAAATCATTCCAAAGATGTTCAAAATCTCTAAGATCAACAAAGGGATGAACAACCTCTGACTCTCGATTATAATAATTGCTAATTCTCTGTGCTACAAAAGCAGAATTGGCCACCATAACATCAACATTTTTATTACTTTCAAGATCCCAACTCGTAAGATAATTTCGAGTAAGCCTGGCGCCCCATTGTTGATAAAGTGGAGCTTGAGGGCCAAAGTAAGTTTCAAATTGATCGTATATATATCTCATTGGACTATGGATATAACTTAGATGTTTCGTCTCACTGTTTTTTTTGAGGCCCTTAATTACACAATGACTACTTGAAATAAGCAAATCAATTTTTTCTTCAATTTTCATTCGCTCTACTGCTAAAGGAAACAAGGGAAGAAACTTTCTATAGTGTTTTTCAATTCCAGGAATATTATTTAAAAAACTAGTGTGTATTATCCGATCTTCTATAAATGACGAAGTACTCTTTTTTTTATAAATTAAAGTATAAAGAGGTGCATCGGGAAAAAGTTCTAAAATTGCTTCTAGAACTCTCTCCCCCCCTCTCATTCCAGTTAGCCAATCATGGGCCAGAGCAACTTTCATTAGCTCCTAATGGTTAAAGAAATATTTTTCCGGATGAGCAAAGAATTCTTTAAATTCTTTGGCCATTTGAGATGCATGTACCCCGTCAATAAAACGATGGTCCAAAGTAATTCCCAGAGGAAGAATAGGTCTAACTTTTACTTCACCGTCAACCACCCAAGGCTTTTGTGCAATTGCTCCAACTGTAATTAGCAAGGGCACTCGGGTGTAAGGACACAGCGGGGCCCAAGCGATATCAATACCCATTCCTCCAACATTTGTTATCATGACAGAACCAAAAGGATCTTTGGGAATACCCAAAAAAGATAAATCTAAATTAAGTCCATAAAGTAAAAAAGAAACTAAATCCAAATAAGGCCCCATTAATTGCCATGGAATAAATTTTACGGTGTTCATACCTTTTTTTATTTCTTCATCTTTATCTGTTTTAACTAATTCTGATTTGCGTGCTAACTCCTGTGCAATTTGCGCCAAACTCATATTTTCTGCGTTATGCAAAACAGCACCGGCCAGATTGGCCTTTTTAATCCTGTCATGTCCGCTTCCTGGAATATTCACTTGATAAAAGAGTGCCACATGGTCTCTTTGATAAAGTCTTCCAAATCGAATCATTCCATTTATTTCAGGACGAGAAGTCATACATTTTGCAACGGCACATCCTACCAAATGGGCCGGAGTAATCTTCACCTTGTGACGAATTTCATATTCCTTAATTTTTTCAAGGGTAGGATGTAAATCAATTTCTACCAAACCGTATACTGATGGGTCCTTCGCAGTTTTCCAGGTGCCCATCGCCATTTTGCGAAAGGTGGAAGTTTTTTGTACCTTGGTTAAAGCAACTTTACCCATATCAACTCCTGAACAATTCTTAAATACTGAGTTTTCCATACCAAAAAACTCAAACGTGATGTGTATACTGCAAAAGGCTACTCTTCCGCCAAAAAATTGGCCAGAAATGATGGACAATTTATCAAATTTAATCTGCGTCATAAGAAAAAAGTGAACAATCTTTTAAAATTATCTTAGTATATCACCAGCACTGGAGGTTTTTATGAAGACGAATAGTTGGATCGTAGTTGTTTCAAAAGATGAAACCAGAATATTTGATAAAGGCCAATTTACAGCACACTGGAGTAAGGTGCAAGTTATGAAACGCAATCACCTAGACAAAGATCACGCATTCAAGTCAATTGGAAATGTTTCTAATAATTTTGCAACTCATGCAGCAGTCGACGAGGCAAGCACCCATCGAAAAATTTACGATCATTACTTTCACGGGGTAGCAGAATTTATTAACAAGGCCCGAGCAACCCAACAATTTGAACATCTTTTTTTAGTTGCCTCACCTGAAAGCATCGGTGAAGTAAAATCCCATCTTGATAAAGAGTCGATTAAACATCTTAAAAAAAGTATTAATAAAGATCTCGTTCACCTTAATCAATCAGAATTAGAAGATTATATGAAAGAAGATTTTTTATTTTACGGAGATCTTCATAAATAATAATATTATGAGTGGTATCTCCTTTACATGAAAGATTTATTTATTAATGACTCTTCCACTATTTATTTAAATTCTGGCACGGAATCTAAAACGATAAAATCTACCTTAGAAGAAATTTATTCTAATAATAAAAACTACGAGATTAACCCGACTTACTATTTTGTTGATGCTTACCAAAAACTTTGGCATACCCAAAAAGAAATTGCCCATTTTTTTAATGATAATCCAAAAAATTATTTTTTAAGAACAAATGTCACAGAAGTCTTTAACCAATTTATTTTGGGATATGATCTAAATGATAATGACGAAATATTAACCACAAATCTTGAATACCAGGCGATTGTGAATGTCTTAAAATACAAAACGATGCAAAGTAAGGCCACTCTAAGAGAATTCGATTTTCCCACAAGAGATAGTATTTCGACTGATGAAATTTTAACTCTTATAAAAAAAGAAATTGGCCCAAAAACAAAAATGCTAGTTATAAGTCATGTTTTTACGGGATCAGGATTGGTCGCCCCAATTTGCCAGATTGCAGAAATAACAAATTCAAAAGGAATTATATTAGTCGTTGATGGGGCCCATTCATGTGGCGCCCTTAAAGTAGATTTTGAAAATTTCAAAAATGTAGATTTTTTTGCGGGAAATTTTCATAAGTGGATGATGGGCCCAAAAGGTACGGCCTTTGGCAGAGTTCATCCTAAACATCATGAAAAATTGAAACCTTTGATGGCGGGATGGACAACATTTGAAACTGATTCTCCCTTTGATACTTTTGGAGAGGGCCACAGATTTGCCACAAAGATGATGCCACTTGGAACCCAAAATTTTAATCAATATTTGGGAATTAAATCGACAATAAATTTTTGGAAGGCCCATGGTGAAAATAGCATTAGAAAAAAATTAAATGAATTAACTCAATTTGCCTACGATATAATAATCGAAAATACTAAACTAAAGTCACTTTTTCCAAAAGAAAAATCCCTTCAAGGGCCACTGATTACCTTTGTACTTCCCATGCGATCAGAAAACGAAGGTTATAATTTAATGAAAAGAATCTTCCTCGAAAATAAATTGCAGATTGCCTCAACGAAGATTAAAGGAGTTTGGCATCTCAGAGTTTCTCCACATATTTATAATGATCAAGAAGAAATTGTTCATGCTTCAAAAATCCTTGCAAAAATTTAAATGAAAAAAGATTTAAAAGTATTAAGCTTATTCAGTGGCTGTGGCGGCATGGACTTGGGCATGGAAGGTGGTTTTAAAGTACATAGTAATTGTGTAAACCTAAAAATACATTCAAATTGGAAAATAAAAAAAAGTAAAAATGATTGGGTTTTTCTACCTCCTACTCGCTTTAAAACAATTTTTGCCAATGATATAAGACCTGGAGCAAAAAAAACCTGGTCTCATTTTTTTAAAAATAATCCCGATAGCTTTAAACTCGAAAGTGTTGTTGATCTAGTAAATCGATATTTGAATGGTGAAAAAGATTTATTTCCCAAGTCAGTTGACGTCGTTACTGGAGGTTTCCCCTGTCAAGATTTTTCTATTGCCGGAAATAGAAAAGGGTTTTATTCCAACAAAAATCATGACGGCCTTAAATTAAAATCTGCCAGCGAACAAAATCGCGGGAAACTTTATATCTGGATGAGAGACGTTATTGCCATAACTCGTCCTAAAATTTTTGTCGCTGAAAATGTAAAAGGATTAGCCTCTCTCGGCGAAGTCAAAAAAATTATCGAAAAAGATTTTGAAAAAATGGCCAGCGGAGGATATCTAATTTTACCAGCTAAAATCCTTCATGCTGCCAATTTTGGTGTGCCTCAATCTCGTGAACGAATTTTTTTTATTGGTGTTCGAAAAGACGCCATTAAAAATAAAATAGAAATTGATCCCACTCTTTTTTTCCCAAACGAAACTCACTCCGATCTTGCTTTAAAAAAATCAAACCTCAAACCTTTCGTTTCACTCTCTACAATTTTAAGGGATTTAAAAGAGCCTTGCGACTCAAAAGATTTAGATCAGCAAGCTTATTCCAGGGCCAAATGGTATGGAAACCATTGCCAAGGCAACAAAGAAATTGATCTCAAAAGAATAGCTCCTACTATTCGATCAGAACATCATGGCAACATTGAATTTAGAAGACTATCCAAATCTCACGGCGGATTACTTTCTCATGAATTAAAAAAAGGATTAAAAGAAAGACGACTCACCATTCGCGAATGTGCAAGAATCCAAACCTTTCCCGATAATTATCAATTTTCAAATGAAATCAGCCCTTCTGAAGCTTACAAATTAATCGGCAATGCCGTTCCCCCACTGCTCGCTTATCACTTCGCCAAAAGAATTGAGTCTATTTGGGATCATTTTTTTTTATAAAAAATCAAATAATCAATTTTCTTAATTCTAATACGACCTTTCGAAACATCAATGGCGGTTACATAATGCCCGAAGGGTATACTGGCAATTTTTACTAATTTTATTTGTATACTAGTTCCGGTTAAGTTTTTAAGTGAAGATCAGTTGGAATTTTACGTCAGACTGCAAACTCAACGGGGATCAGGATATAAACAAAGTCCATACATTTTTTCTTCAGAAACAAAACCAACTGATTCATAAATTTTAGCAGCATGATATTCTTCATCAGCGACCATAACTAAAGTTTCTACGCCAATTTTTTCAAATGCGTACTCCGAAGCTCTAAATACTAAAGTACCACAAATTCCCTGTCTCTGAAAGGTTGGGTCTATGCTGACGATTTGAAAACGACCAATATTTCCATCAGTAAAAATACCAAGACTTCCTACCAATTTCCCATCAAGGTAAGCACCAAACCAAAGACCAATATTTTTTGCAACCATTTTTTGATAAGTAATCGCCTGCATCTGATAAAAGTTGCCATATTGTGGGTTTGTTCTTGTCTGTAATTCTATGATAAGTTTCCAATCATCATGACCTTTTAATGGCGCAATCTCCACTGTTTTATGATTTTTAAAAGGTAGTTTAATTTGATGCTTATGGGCCACCAATACTAAACTCTTTTCAAGTTTAAATCCATCTTCCTGAAACTCAATTATTTCTCCCACTTCTTCTACATCCCAAGCAAATGTCTGGTGATAAATTCGTGGATCAGTAAATTCATGTTTGAAAATTTTTTTCCAATTTTCAAGATCACCAATCTTCGGTGAGTTTTTAAAGATGAGAAAATTTCCCCAAAAGAAATTAGGATTTGAATGGCATTTAACAACTTGGTAAGTCTCTCGATTGATGACCTCGCCATCAAATTTAATAAAGATGAGGTCAGTTTTAAGGCAAAGAGAGTTCAATTTCATAGTTCAAGATTTATCATGACACTTGCCAAGTGTTAACCAACATCTGGTTCAATTTACAAGCGACAACCGCTTCATTCAATAAACGAAATGCTCTTTAAATTTTTATTATGATTTTTGAATTTTATTGAGATAATAATGCAAAAGTTTCTGGGTGGCATATCGGAAAGATTGGTTGCGGGGGCAGGATTTGAACCTACGACCTTCGGGTTATGAGCCCGACGAGCTACCAGACTGCTCCACCCCGCGATAGATTTTCGCCATAGTAAGAGTTGATTGGGCAGATGTCTAGCCTTTTTCTTGCTACTTAGCTCCTGTAAAGTTAAAGCGGAGCACTCTCCTATAAGCTACTTAATTTATTAAGAAATCTTACGATAAGAAACTCGTCCTTAATCTGGAAGGGGAATAATGGCCAATAAACCTGCTAATCAAAAATTAATTATAGAACTAGATACGAGCGAGCTCACCAATGCTCAAGTGAGAATGATACGCTCTCTCAATACAGTTTTAGCACAACTACTTCTAACAAACGATGAAAGCGAATTTTTTGAAAATAGTTCTGAGCTTATGAGGCTATGTGCTTCACTGATTAAACAAGCAACTTTTCCTCATCAAAGCCTAAAGAAAACGAAAACACCTTACGCAGATCAAGCGCTCGAATACTCGCTTGATAATCTTCAAGAAAATATTAACGCTGAAAAAATTATCTCTTACGATAATTAGATTTTTCATTTGCACCTGGCATCCTGGGAATCGCTGCTAACTCTTCCTCTTTTTTTTCTTTTAAAACAGTAATAGTTTGATAGTAAGTTTCTTTTTTAAATATTTGAAAAGCACGATCATCCGCAGAAGTTCCAGGCATAACACCTTTTTTATAAACATCAATTGATTTTTTAAGTGAAATAAATTTTTGATCTGAAACTTTATTCCCATTATGATCAACGCCCAAATATTTTAAAAGTTCTTTTTTAGTTAAAAAGACACATTTTCCAGGAGCAATTCCTTGAATATGGATCCCTTCGATTGCTACTCGTTTAAGTTTATCAATGATCACGCCAAAACTTTCACACAGTCGTCTAATTTCTCGATTTTTCCCCTCGGCCAAACGAAATTCTAACCAAGTTTTAGTCGGAAGTTGCTTTACGACACGCACAGAAAGTGGTTTTACAAAATCACCATCTAACTCAATTCCTGCCTGAATTTTTTTGAGCATTCCGAAAGAGACTGATCCAAAAACTTTTACTTCATAAACTTTGGTAATATTGTGCTTAGGATGCATAATCATATTGGCGATTTCACCATCGTTAGTCATAATTAAAAGACCCTCAGAAAGATAATCAAGTCTGCCAACGGGATAAATTCTTTCTGGCAAAAAATTGATCAAATCTTTAACCGTCTTACGCCCCTCAGGATCATTTAATGTTGTAACATAGCCCCGAGGCTTATTAAGAACCAGATAAACTTTTGTGACAGAATTAGGATCAATGGGATTTCCATCTACAATAACTAAATCTATATCTGGATCAACCTTCGTTCCAAGCTCTTTAACGATTTTACCATTGAGAAGAACTCTTCCCTGTAAAATATATTCTTCGGCCCTTCTTCTGGAAGTTATCCCGCAATCAGCAATGTATTTTTGAAGTCTTATAGACGGATTTCTCTTCTCATGAAAGTTTTCAAGCTCGGACATACTACCCTCCCGGCAGTTAAATTAATTTAGCAACTTGTAACAATAAGAATTTTAAGAGTCAACTATTCTAGCCCCAGTTAATTTTTCAAGTGAAGATTAGTTGGAATCTATTCTTTTTTGTTCGGATCATTATCAATGAAATCCTCACGATCCCTTAAAAAGCTTATATCTATTCCCAATTCTTCACCCTTTTGAATCATTTCTTCTAACGGTGCTGTTAACTTTTCTTCTTTATCTTCGAGCATCTTTTCGAAATTTGATTGGCCCTCATCATTCTGGCCCCATTTTTCAAATGTGTTATCAAGCCCTTTTTCTAAAATTTCATCGAGCGCACGTCCTAAGGCCTCTTTTTGAGAGTCCAAATCCGTTTCGTTAAAAAAATCATTGAGATTATCCATGCCAGAGAAATCAGAATTTTCTTTTGATAGTTCACTTGAAATAGGAAGACCTGTATTTAAGTCTATCATCTCAAATTCTTCAACTCCTTCAAGTGGAATATTAAATGGCCCCTGGCCTAAATCGCCAATTATTTTTAGTTCATCAGAAACAGCAAAGAGCGCAGAGGCCCCCGCCAATAAATTTTGATCTGTAATTTGTTTTTTTATAATATATTCTTCTAATAAATCAAAGGCCGATTTCACCACTTGCCCCTCTAGATTTGTCCTTTTTTTATCTTCTGCCTCAAGAGATTTAGTAAATGCAGTTTCGCTGTGAATCGCTTTAATATTTTCAGTGAGTTTTTCTAACTCTTTCCATTCATCAAATTTAAACTGTTCTTTATCTGATGAATTTATCAAATTTTTAATGTCGGAAATTGATCCCACCTGATCAACTGCCATAGATTCAAGTTCGTGCTCTGGAGGTAAAAATTCAGTGCTGGCAAGATTAAATACTTCCAAAAACTCAGGCGTTGTTCCATACAGAGTTGGGCGTCCAACATCCTCACTACGCCCTATAATTTTTACCAATCTTTTATCCATAAGCGCACGTACAATATGAGAACTATCTACTCCTCGAATTTTATCTACTTCACTTTTTGCCACAGGTTGCTTATAGGCAATAATCGCTAAAACTTCCAGAGCTGTTGGCCCAAGTATAAGAGCATTTACTTTATAAAGATCTTGAACATATTTTGAATAAGTCGCCTTTGTTCTAAACTGATAGCCCTCGGCAACCTCCACTAAACGAATTCCATGATGGGTCTCCTCGTACTCTTTTTGCAGTCGAGCGAGAGATTCATACAAAATTTTGAGTGGCATATCAGGGTCAATTAATTCTTTAATTTTGACAATTGATATTGGTTTTTCGGTCATAAAAACAACAGTTTCAATCGCCCCACAAAGAGTGTCAAAATTAAGACCTGTGCGCGCCTGCCATAATTTCTCTTCTTGTTTTTCTTGATCTAAATAATCTAATTCTAACTCAAATTTTTGTTTGTTTGTTTCTTCTGCATTTTTTGTATTTTTGTCCATGTTTTTCCTCTAATGTAAAAGAGTTTTATCGCTGTCCACTTGCTCTACCTCGGAAGCAGGAGCTACTGGAACTGCCACTTTTGTTAATTCATTTTCATCTTCAAAGCCATTAGCGGCATTAACATCAAAATCTTTCAAACTTTGAATGACTTCAATATAAATGGTGGATGAATCTTCATTTTGATAAATACTCAATCTTTTTAATCTCGATAATTCTAAAATAGAAATAAAGGTTATCACGACATTATCAATCTCTGGGCCACCATCAGCCTCAACAAGAGTTTGAAAATCAGTTTTTTGCCCATTCGAAAGATATCCCTTTAAAAATTGTAATTTTTCTTTAATTGACAAGCGATCACGACGAAGAACGGTGAACTTTCGTTTATCTCTGCGAATTAAATCAATCATCGCTAAAGTTAATTGTGGTAAGTCAATCGGAGTTAAAATAGAATCAATAATTGCTTTGCGATCAATTTTGGGACGAATAAAAATTTGTTCACCTCTTTTCGGCAAATCCCAAAGCCTCAAGCCTATTTTTTGAAAATGTTGTAATTCTTCTAATCTATAAATGAGTTCTGCTTGAGAGGTAATATGCAGATCAGAATTATCATTAATCCCAACGCCATCTAAATCTTCTTCCGTTAAAAAAGATTTTGATTTTAACAAAATTAAAGTCGCTGCTAAATAAAGATATTCTCCGGCCACATCAAAATTTAATTCTTGCATTGAAGAGAGATAATCTAGATATTGTTTTGTAATTTTTGTCAGATCAAGAGTTCTAATGCTCATCTCTTCTTTCTCAATCAAAAAAAGAAGTAGAGCGAGAGGGCCGTCAAAATTTTCGGTTTTAATTTGAATGCTGGTATCTAACATGTTCTCTTCCTTAAAAACCTATTTTCTCTTTAAGATTATTCCATTCATTTTTAATTATTTTTCCTGCTTTCAGATTTCCTTCATGGAGCACTTCCAAACAATCTTTATCACTTATTTGACGTGACTTTTCTGAAATAGGCAATAGTTCTTCTTTCATACTTTTACCTAATTTTGACTTGCACTCTCCGCAACTTAATTTTGCTCCTCGACAAAGCCCATCGACTTCATTACAAAGCTCGGCCTTTGAAAAAACTTTATGATAAGAAAAAACAGTGCAATTATTTGGGTCCCCGGGAGACTCAACTCCTTGCCTCTTATCATCTGTTTTTATTTTATTGATCTTTTTCTGCAAAGATTTTTCATCTTCAAAAAGCGAAATTACATTTCCAATTGAGCTACTCATTTTAAGAGCACCATCAATTCCGGCAAGCTTAGAAGTTGCAGTTAACTTTGGTGCTGGCTCTGGTAAATTTGTTTTATAAAGACGATTAAATTTGCGGATAACTTCACGAGCAATTTCGACGTGAGGCACTTGATCTTCACCGACGGGAACCCAATTACCTCGAACAATGGCAATATCAGCGGCCTGTAAAATAGGATAAGTGTAAAAACCCAAATTATCTAATTTGTTATTAGCATTTGAATTACTTTGAAAATCTTTCCAGCTGGGCGAACGATCCGCCCAGCCTGGAGGAGTCAGGCATAAAAAAACTTGCGATAACATTAAAATTTCAGGAATCGCAGACTGGCAATAAATAATCGCCTTATCCACATCAATACCAGAGGCCAGCCAGCCCCGAATATATTCGATCCTCGATTTTTTAATCATATCAATTTCATCAAAATTACTTGTAAGTGCATGCCAATCGGCCAAAAATAAAAAACACTCATAAGATTTTTGCAGCTCAATCCAATTTTTAATTACGCCGACATAATGGCCGAGATGAAGAGCGCCTGTTGGTCTCATTCCACTTAAAACTCTTTCTTTATTTTGTTCTTGTGTCACAGTCTCTCACTTAAATAGATAGCAACAATCGATAAAACCAATTAGTTAAAAGCTGACCGGCCATCACCGCCGGACCTATTAAATATTGGAGCACAGGCGTAGTCCAAAGCACAATGACAAAAAGAAAACTAAATCTTGCGAGGTCTTCGTATTTTCTAGATGTTTCATAGTCTAAAAAAGAACTGACCATCTTAGATCCATCAAGAGGAGGAAAAGGAATGAGATTAAACACTGCTAAAATAACATTAATATAAACTGACTGAAGAAGCATCTGAGAAAAAACATCATGAAAATAAAAAGAAGTGGCAACTTTCGACAGCATAAAGGCATAGAGGAATGAAGAAATTATGGCCAAAATAATATTAGAAAGAGGCCCAGCAAAACTAACCCAAAAAATACCTGATCTCATATTTTTAAATCTGCGGGCATCTACGGGAACTGGCTTGGCCCAACCAAACATCGATCCGCCAAGTAGTACACCTACTAAGGGAAAAATAATTGTTCCAACTAAATCATAGTGGGCAATAGGATTTAATGTTAAACGCCCCATGGATTGGGCAGTGGAATCGCCAAACCTTAGTGCCATATAAGCATGTGATGCCTCATGAACAACGATGGCAAAAAGAAAAACCGGCAAACTAACGCATAATCTTAAAATAATATCTTCCATGGGCAAAAAAAGATATCAAGGCCAATACTATCGAGCAATTCAAATACCAAGCTCCTTTCGATTATTTTTTTACCCACCAAGTCATAATAAGTTTTTGTAATTTTTTTAATAGACCCTTAGAATATATAAGATGACGCATCCAAAAGTTCAGATTGTTTTAATTCTTGAAAACAAGCCTTCTCTAAATTTGAGTAAACAGTATGAGGCCCAACGATACTCATTGCTCCTTCTGCAAACCAATAAAAAAAGAGGTTGCTTTTGGCAAAATATAACTGGATCAGTGGAAAAAGAAGATGGCCAAAAATCTGCAGGAGCAACAGAACTCACTTGGTTAATTGCTGCTCAAAGAGAACTTTTTGAAGAAACCCAAATTAAATTGTCTCTAACCCAATTTATCGATTTAAAAATGGACGCAAAGTTTACAGACATTAAAGGGCGAAATGTCGAAGAAAAATGTTTTTTAGCAACATATAAGGAAAATAAACCAGAAATTATTATTGACCCCAAAGAGCATCAAAATTATCGGTGGGTTTCGGTTGGAGAAGTCCAACGAAATTTTTATAAATATGGACTCAACTATGAATGTTTTTTAAAAGCACTCGAAATTCTAAGAATATCTCCAAACAAGCATCAGATTGACCATTATGAGGAAGAATAATGGGAAAAAATTCAGTTACTTTTTTTCTATTAATTTGCATAAGTTTTTCCGCATTCGCTAGTAATAACTTAAATGAATTAGATGCGCTTGAACAGATTGAGTATGAATTAGAGAAAAATCCCGAGCTAAAACAAAAAGAAATTCAAGAAAATGAAATTAATTTTATAAAGACCGAAACGCTTAAAAAATATGACTATTACGACTCCCTTGCTCCGAAAGAAGACACATTCTACAATAAAAAAGAAAGGCCCACATTAAAACCTTTTAGAGCGGCAATCAAAGCGGGAGCGATTCTCGAATCAGTTGACGGCCAACACACCATCATCGCCCCTAAAATAATATACGTCTTGGCGGTAGAAAAAGAAATTGGTGAGGAAATCGTTTATATTTATAACAAAAAAAATGAAATCGTTTATCAAACTAATTCAAAATATATCGTTTCTATAGAATCAGATTTAGACATGGAGGCAAGGCCTAAAATTTTTAAAATAGAAACCCCCAAAGAAGACTTAACCCAATTCGTAGATAAAAAACTCAAAACACATCATTTTATAAGCTTTCATACTCAACAATTATCTGATCCTTTTTCCGCTTCTGTTTTTGCCAGCTACCTTAATTTAAGTCGCAATCTCACACTCACTGCCCATGCTACAGCGTTAGAATACCAGTTTTTTCTCCCCTGGAATTTCCCGGTTGATTTTGGACTTATCGGCAATTATATTTCTGGATCGTGGAAAAAAGAGGCCCTCGGAATGCACTGGAATTCAACAAACCTAGGGCCGATTATTCAAAAACAATTTGAAATCCCCAAAGTTTCAAAACATTTTCAAATGAGAACAACATTGGGAGTAATGAAATCACTTTCTTTTGATTTAAAATCAGATGAAGTTGTTAGTGATATTAAGTATTCTTCTCTTTCCACACGTTTTTCTTTTGAGGCACTGTACAAGACAGGATATGGAACCCTCGGTCTAGGGCCTAATTACTCTCTCTCAAAATACTCTCTTCTAAGCGCTGATCGCAATATCAGACTTAACTCAAAAAAAGAAACTGTCAAAACTCTCGGTCTTTCCTTTCTTTATTTTTTTGAGGTTGACCTATGATTATTTTTTTATTTGTATTCAATCTTTTGTGCAATAATGTTTTTGCCGGAAACGGAATTGTGCTTGTGTTAGAAACACCACTATTTCAAAGGCCCGACGTTTCTTCTAAAATTTTAGGACATCTCAGAAAAGGTGAAAAAATTTATTTGCATGACTCCGATATTGGCAATGCTCCAACAGAAGTGGATTTCGATCATTACAATCCACAAATTTTAGAAAATAAACTCTATGAAATCACCGAACAAAATGAGCAAGGTTTTTTTAGAACAACAGATAAACACGGCAGTGATGCCTTTGTTCTCAAGGGCCATATCAAACCGATATATCAGGACGATAGAGAATACACTAACTCCATCACACCTTATAACAAAGACCCTACTGATTATCGCTTAAGTGAACCACTCCCTCCTAAATACCCTCTCTATCAAAAAAACAGGTTCAAAGCGGGCCTACTCATCAGTACTGGTGCCCAAGACCAAGATCCCTATCCCCATGTATCTCTAGTTACTAAAGAAGATTATTCTAATCGAAATGGTGTAAAATTTTATTATATTAAAAATATGCTTAACGATGAAACAGACCGCTTCTATTTTGGAGGCCTCTTTAGCACAAATGCTGCAACCTCTGAAAGAACCCATGCCAATGGTTACACCTCTGCAGAAATTAACAAACAAGTTGGCCTAGGCCCATTGATGAGTTACGATTTTTTTCGTAAAAAAAATATTGCGATTTCTGCGATCGGCGGGATACTGGTAACTTTTAATCAAACTAAAGTGCATTATAAAAAAGACGATTCAACATTTGAGACCAGGCAATATACAGGATATTCTCTTATCCCAAACTTAGGTACTCATTTGCAATTTAAAAATATCATTCCCCATTTAGGTATTGTCACTGCAATAAACATGGAATTAAATCTGCCCCACTTTGAAAAAAGTGATGCTGCAGAAATACCTTCTCTTTGGCAAAACCCAAAAGAGGACAAGTTTTCCAGAGGATTAAGCGCCACATATACTTTTCTCATAGGTATTCAAACGACCTATTAAATCCGAGCAAATTACTATTTTTTAATTTTGTCTTAAATTTAAACAGTTACATTTAAAAAATGTTTAAAGTTCAAACGAATACTATCGAAAAGATATAAGCAAATGAATTGCATTTCTTTTGGCCAGGAGGGGTTAAATGATCTCAAAAAAATCAACAGATGCGGAAGTTCTTTTCCAAAAATTAGGCAACACTTGGTACGCCTTTACCCAGATCAATGATGAAGTTATTTATTCAACTCTTCCCGAAGGGATTGACCCATTAACTACCAGATTAGAACTTATTTCAGTAGTTGAAGATCATATCAAAAAAATTTCTAAGGCCCATAGTAAAAAACGTCGGGCATTGGCCGCAGCTTAAAGATAAATAAAAATGAGTCATGAGAAAAAAAATAGCGACAAAGAAGATAAAGTCATCGTTGAGGCCTTGCGAAGTAAAATAAATGAAAGGCTTAAAAATAAAGAGACGGTAAAAAAAGCAGCACAAATTATATCCGATCTCATAAATACAAATGCAGTCAATAAAAAATAATGGTTGCCTGTCCCAATCTTTTTTTGGTACATCGCCAAAATAATGGATTACACTTACCAAGAAAAATTTAAATACAGCCATCATAATCCTTACCATGATCGCCTTGCTGAATTTTCTCACCTTGTCATGAGAGATGAAGAATCAGAGCTTTATCGAAATCAATGGAACTTAACTATTTTCAAACGCTCTGCTCCTCTTGTTTTAGAAATAGGCAGTGGTTATGGCGATTTTATGATGCACTTTTGCAGATTATTTCCTGAAATAAATTTCGTAGGTCTTGATTATCGCTTTAAAAGAACTTTTGAACTGGCCAAAAAACTTGCACTTAGTGCTTTAAACAATTTTAAATATTTAAGAGCAAGGGGAGAACGCATTGGCCATATTTTTGAGGCCAATGAGGTTGACCATATTTTCTATTTTTTCCCTGATCCTTGGCCAAAAACAAGACACAACAAGAAAAGACTTTTCCAACAAATTTTCTTAGAATCGGCTTATAAAATTTTGAGGCCAGGCGGCAGAATTTACATTAAAACTGACCATGATGACTATGCTGTTTGGATTTCTAAAGAGATTAAGAAAAGTACACAGTTCAAATTACTTTTTGACACTAATGACTTAAAGACTGAATTCCCCGAACATTTTTTGGGAAGCCATGAAACTAAGTTTGAAAAAATATTTATTTCGAGAGGCGTAAAGATTAAAGGATTTGTGATTGAAACGCTCAAACCTGCAAGTAATAATAGTGAAATAATTTATAAGGCCTACGACTTTGAAAGAAAATTGGAAACCGATAAAATCTGCCAAGAATAAAGACAAAAAAGATCTCAGTGATCTGAAAAATATTATTAAAGAAACTCCCATTAGCCACATTGTCAGTCGTTATCTTGAAATAAAAAGGTCCGGATCTAATTTAGTTTCACTTTGCCCTTTTCATAGTGATGGTCATCCCTCACTTAGTATTAGCGACAAAATGAATTTTTTCAAATGTTTTGCTTGTAACACCAGTGGTGACGCTATCACTTTTGTAGAACTTTTTAAGAAAGTAACTTTTATCGAAGCACTCAAAGAAATTGCCGAACTTTTAGGATTGGACTTTGGTGAATACAATGAAGAAAAGGAAAAAGATCCCAGACAACAAATGGCCTTAAAAGTTCTGAAGCGATCAACCCAAATTTATCGCAAGCTCTCACTGGAAATTCTAAAAGATATATATCTCGATTTTATAAAAAAAAGAGGACTCTCAATTGAAATTGCCGAAAAGTTTGAATTAGGAATTTCGCCATACGGAAACCTTATTACTGATTATCTCAACAGCATTAGCGATAGCAAAGAAAAAAACTTTGCGCTTGATATCGCTACAGAAATTCATCTTATTCGCAAGTCACACAAAGGTCCTTCTACCTACGACAGCTTTCACGAAAGAATTATGTTTCCCATTTGGAATGGCCAAGGAGCAGTCATAGGTTATACCAGCAGGGCCCTGAAAGATGATCAACAACCAAAATATCTCAATTCTTCTGAATCATTTATTTTTGCCAAAGGACAAATCCTTTATGGACTGCACCTGGCCCGCGCTGCTATTCGTGAAAAAAAATCAGTAATTGTATGCGAAGGAAATATGGATCTTATTTCCCTACATCAACATGGGTTTGAAAATTCCGTGGCCATTATGGGTGTAGGAATGTCAATGAAGGCAATCAAAAATTTAAAAACAATTACGACAAATTTTTATTTGGCGCTAGACTCAGATGATGCAGGTAAAAAGGCGATGAGAAATATTCTTCCACTGCTTTTAGAAGAAAACATCAATCCCAAAATTCTAGACTTTACTCCACACAAAGACCCGGATGATTTTTTACGCAAAGAAGGGGCCCTTGCCCTTCACAAAATGATCGAAGAGGCACGATATTTCCTGGACATCGTGTTAAACGCTCTCGTTCCAGAAGACAAAAATTCTTTGACTTCAGAAAGAAAAATCTCACTTCTTCACAATGCTTTTGAAATTCTTTCACCCATTAGAGATAACTTACTCGCATCAGAAAAAATGATTGAATTCGCTAAAAACATTCTATTAAAATCCGATCCACAAATTCTCACTCAGCAATTTTTTGAATATTTAAGTCAAAAAAATAAAAAAAATACAACACTTCGTCAAAGCAATAAAGCTCCTTCTAAAAATACGGCCAATATGACCTCTAAAAACTTTTCCTCTCAGGAACAAATTGAAACTATTAATTATCCAAAAAATACGGAAGAAAAACCCTGGGGACTAAGTCGCACAGAGCTAGAAATTCTAAAAATTTCTCTAGAATATCCTCAAACTATTTCCCACCACTTATTTGTGGAATTGCTTGATTTTGTTACCCATAATGAGGTAAAAATTTACCTTGGCAAACTGCGTGAACTCGGGGCCACATACGACTATGTCACTTGGCCAAATACAGTTTTAAATACTGCCAAAGAATTGGAATTAAATATGCCATTTCAGCAAACTTTAAGCTCAATCTTGTGGAACTTAGAATCTCTGTGGAAAGGTCGTGATAAAAATGTCAAACCCGATGAGGATTTTATTCTGAGATATTTTTCTGATATTAAAAAATGCTTTAAAGAAGATCAATTAAAAATGCGCCGAAAGATTTTAATTGATCAACAAAAAAATGCACTTGAGCAAAGTGATGTCGATAAAATCTTAATTCAGATACAAGAAATTGCCAAAGAACTGAGAAATCTAAAACAGTCTAAAATATTTAAAGAGGTTTAAATGTCAGTAATTGTAGCAGCCTTTCTAAGCTCTAAAGAATTTACTAAACTTACTTCTAAAGGGAAGGAGCAAAACTATCTCACGCCAGAAGAAATAAACGACGCAATCCCTGCCAGTATTGTCGACGGGCCTTCTCTGGATAATATTTTAAAAAAATTAGTTGAACTAAAAATCGACATTCAAGATCAAAGTATCGATGAAGAAGAAGAAGGTATTCGGCTTGATGGTACAGAAATAATTGAGGAAACTCTTTCTCGTGAAGAAAAGGCGGAACTTCGCTCAGCCTCAACCGATCCTGTAAAGCTCTACCTTAAAAGAATGGGCTCAGTGGCCCTATTGACGAGAGAAGGTGAAGTAGAAATTGCCAAAGAAATCGAAGAAGGTGAGAGAGTTATTATTTTATCAGCTCTCACTTCAACTCACGCATTGAAAGAAATTGTTAAACTTAAAGAGAAAATTGAAACCCAAGAAAATCCTTTCGAGTTTGTAAAAGAATTAGTGCGCGGTCTTGATGATGAATCAAGCCAAGCAGATATTAAAAAAACAAAAGATAGAATTTATGCAATCATCGACAAAATTCAAGAACTGCTAAATGCAACAGAACAAGAAGATGGAACACTTCGGAAATTTACAACTGCCCAGCAAAAATTATTTAAAGATATTTCTGATGAGTTAGCAGATTTAACATTTAACCGAAAACTTATTAACTCTTTTGTAGAGCCGGTTAAAAAATATTTCCTACAATTTAAAGAATTATATGAACAGGAAGAGCGAATCTTCAAGTTTTTAGAAGTTAAAAACAGAGATGATTATAAAGTCCTCTATGATAAAATTTTAGAAGACGACAATTTTAAACGAAAACTAGCAAAAGATCTCTTTACCACTGACGCCAAGATTGAACAGTTAGTTAGAAATCAGGAAGACATTTTAAGAAAACTCCGCCGTCTATCTCTTGAAGCGGGAATGAGCTATGAAGATATTGAAAAAGTTTACAACATTATTATTAAAGGTGAAGCAAAAGCTGATAAGGCCAAGGCACAATTAGTTGAGGCCAATCTTCGTCTCGTTGTTTCTATCGCAAAAAAATACACCAACAGAGGTCTCCAATTTCTCGATCTGATTCAGGAAGGAAACATTGGACTTATGAAGGCCGTGGATAAATTTGAATATCGTCGCGGTTACAAGTTTTCGACTTATGCCACCTGGTGGATCAGACAGGCAATTACTCGTGCTATCGCAGATCAGGCGAGGACAATTCGTATTCCAGTTCACATGATTGAAACTATCAACAAGATGGTTAGAACTTCAAGACAGCTTATCCAAGAACTCGGAAGGGAACCAACGGCTGAAGAAATTGCAGAAAGAATGGATCTCCCTGTTGATAAAGTTAAAAAAGTTCAAAAGATTTCAAAAGAACCAATTTCTCTTGAAACTCCAATTGGCGAAGAAGAGGATTCTAGTTTGGGGGATTTTATCGAAGATAAAAAAATTATTTCGCCACAAGATGCAGTTATTAATATTACCCTATCAGAACAAACCCGATCAGTTCTATCAACCTTAACACCTCGTGAAGAAAAAGTTTTAAGAATGAGATTTGGAATTGGAGAAAAATCAGATCATACACTTGAAGAAGTTGGTCAGGATTTTTTTGTTACCAGGGAGCGTATTAGGCAAATTGAAGCGAAGGCACTTCGAAAGCTTCGTCATCCAAGCAGAGCAAAGCTACTTAAGGCCTATATCGATAACTGAGATATATCGCCCTTGATACTGAGTTTTCCATACTGGAAAACTCAAACGTAACGAATATAAAAATGACAGATCAAATAGCCATAATGGCCATTTGTTCTTTTATCCTAATTTCTTTGCTAAGATGTACTATTAACAAAAATTTTATAAAAGTTTTTTTGTGATTCAAATACCATTTGAAATTATCCATGGGGCGCAGGTTTTTTTTTCGAATGCGTTTATCCAGGCCGCTGAAAAACTAATCGTTCAATCCAGAGTTATCATTTCATTTAAGAAAGGAGATTTTGATCACTATTGCGTAGTCTCAGGATTGATTAAATCTGAAAGATCTCATGAAGCAAAATTTGCATACAAAAAGAGATTTGAAAATACAGAGGAAGGGCCACTTTTTAGTAATTGTGATTGTAATTTATGGGCAAAAGAACACCACTGCCCCCACACCTGCGCACTGTTTTTGGCCTATTCACTAGAAAAATATTTACTAAAAATTAATCCAGAACTAGCAAGTCAGTTTGAAACGACTTCAGCACTCCCCCCCCTCTCGCATCGAAATATTGGCGTATCTCCCGATGAATATGGAACAATCATTGACTCTCCACAGAGATTAAACAATGCAGGCGCAAATGCCTCCTATCAATCTCTTTATTACAATTTACATAACAATAGAATAATGCCCTTTCAATGTGGCCATCATTTTGATGGTCGTCTGATATTTAAAATCAATACAAATCAATTTGATCAAGAGATTCACGGAATACATACCAATCTTACTTTCTGCTACAAAAATAAAAATAATGTCCTTCAAGAAAAAATATCAATCTTTGAAAATCTCTATCTGTACAACTGGGAAGATGGGCAAGGACTTGAACTCACCCATGCTCAAAAAAGCTTAGTTCAAAAAATCAGAAATAATAAATATACGTGGTCGACAAACGATTATATCGAACACTACTTTCTCTACAATAAACAAAATTTTAACGATCATGAGAATGAAACCAATATCGGAGTAATCTTAAATCATGTTGAAATTGAAAAAATTCCAATAATTCATCCACACATAAGGTTTAAGGTCCAGTCTGCCGCCAAAGCAAATATCATTGATGAGAACACCTCCTATAAGAAAGAAAGTAAAAATGTTCTTCTTGATATCGAATTCTTCGATGAAAATGAAAAGATATGCCCCCCCCCCAAAGTCTTATCTCAATTTAGTTTTTCAGGAGGGCACCTCGACGGCTTTAGGAAAAAAATTGAAGCCTATGACTTTATAAAAACCTTTACGCACAATATTGAATATGGGGGTGAAGAATACAAAAAATCTCTAACTAATTGTACCCATAAAACGAGCTTCCAAGCTTCCATTGATCAACTTTTCATTCTTGATCACAATTTTTATTTCTATGAAGATGTCCTTTACTCTTATGATAACCTCTTTATTAAAAATTTGTTTATACAACTAAAAAAATGCTTTCAAGAAACTATTTTTCGTTTTTCAGAATTCAATCATGAGCTATTTTCATATTCTATGCGCTTACCTGCAATTGATTTCTTGAATGGGCTATCAAGTTTTCAAAAATTTTCAACCCCATTTGGATGTCAAATCTTCTATGAAAAAGATCACATTTCAACTTGGAGTTCTCGTGTGAAATTTGAACGAAGAGCGAGCACCACAAAATGGTTCGACCTAGAAATAGCACTTGGTGAAGATGACTTAGACGTCGTCAGAAATGCCGATTTATCAACAGGTATATCAATCACTAACAAGGGGCTCATCCTCCTTACTGAAGACCAAAAAGAATTTATAAAATTTGTTAAAAAATTTATAAAAGAAGAAACGAAACTTAGTGCAGAGGCCGATTCACAATCTGAAGAACCAAAAAAACTCAAAAAATACTTACTTCCTTTTAACAAGGCACGTATGTTCGAAATTTTCGAACTTCAAAAATTTGGACTTGATAACTTGCTAACGGCGGAAGAGCTCATTATTTGTAAAAAGTTATTACATTTAGAAGAGGTGCCATCATATCCTATACCCGTAGGTCTGGAAAATATTCTCAGACCTTATCAAATAACAGGATATCACTGGCTTAAATTTCTCTATGAAAATAAGCTTGGTGCATGCCTTGCTGATGATATGGGACTTGGAAAAACACTCCAGGCCATCACATTTCTTCAAAGTATATATAACGATATTTCGAAAGTCCTGATCATTTGCCCGGTCACAATTTTAATTAACTGGGAAAAAGAAATTACAAAGTTTTCAACCATGAAAGCTAAAATTTATCACGGTGGAAGTCGAAGTTTAGATGGTGAAGAGAAAATCATCCTCACTAGTTTTGGAGTCCTAAAAAAAGAACATGAAACGACATTAGCACAATATACCTTTGATGTTCTAATTCTAGACGAAGTACAACATCTTAAAAATCTTCGATCACTTGGGGCTTTTGCTGCTCGTTCGATAAAGGCCAATTTTCATATTTGCTTAACCGGAACGCCTGTCGAAAATGATTTAGCAGAATTTTACAACATTCTTGATCTTTCAGTTCCAGGGATTTGGGGAGATTTGCAAATCGTACGAGTCATATCAAACACCGAATCAAGATCCTTGGCCCGAAAAACATCAGCACCCTTTATATTAAGAAGAACCAAATCACAGGTTTTAACAGAGCTTCCCCCAAAAACTGAAAATACAATAGTCCTTTCATTCCCCGATGAAGAACAAAAAAATTATAATCAAAAACTAGTTATGATAAGAAACCGAATTCAAAACTCTCCCTCTCAACGAAAATACGGCGAAATTTTAAAAGGTCTTTTAGAGCTTAGACAAGCTTGTCTATGGCAGACTGAGAATAATATTAAACCAGCAAGTATTTCAAAGGTTGAAGAAATTCATTCTGTCAAAGTTGATTTTTTAATGGAACAAATTGAAGAAATTTTGGCAGAAGGACATCAAGCAATTATTTTTTCTCAATTTACTACTTATCTTGATATCATCCAAAAACATTTTGATAAAAAAATGTGGAAAGCTGTCCGAATCGACGGAACACAAAGTCTCAAAAAAAGACAAGAACAAGTCGATCTTTTTCAAGAAAATAAGGTCCCTCTATTTCTCATTAGTTTAAAGGCCGGAGGCGTCGGGCTTAATCTCACAGCTGCTAGCTATGTCTTTATCATGGATCCGTGGTGGAATCCCGCAGTAGAATCACAGGCCATTGACCGTGCCCATCGTATTGGCCAACAAAATAATATTACAGTTTATAGGCCGATTATTAAATCAAGTGTTGAAGAAAAAGTACTTGAACTTCAAGTATTAAAAAAACAACTTTTTCATGAATTACTACCTGACAATGATGACACGGCATTTACTGGTAAGCTATCAATGAAAGACTTTGAATTTCTTTTTGAAAAAGAATAATATCTTTTGATGTTTGAGGAGTATAAAAATAAAATTCACCATAAAGCGTTTTTTAATTTTTTCCATTATTTGCCATATCATCGCCGTTTTTTTTACAGAGGGGTTTCATCGCCCCGACGAACATCTAGGCGTAATAAACATGATGGGCCACAAACTTGGAATAATTCCCCAATCTGATTTGTCATGGGAATATAAAGCGCAGATAAGAACTTGGCTTCAACCTTATATTTATCTAGCAATAGCAAAGTTATATTTTTTATTTGAAAAAAATCCATTCCACCTTGCATTTCTTTTGAGACTTTTTTCATCGATTTTAGGATTTTATTCAATTTTGTCATTGTCAAAAATTTCTTATTTACTCATCAAAGAAGAAACGATCAATAACTTTTTTAAAATTACTCTTTTTAGTTTTTGGTTTTTTCCTTTTTTTCATGCAAGAACAACGACAGAAAACTTCTCAACCACATTTTTAATTTTAGGAATCATCCCAATAATTAAATTCAATTTAAGTGAAAACAATAAAGTTGTTAAAGAAAGTATTTTGTCGGGAATTATGCTAGGCTTTTCTTATATTTTCAGATTTCAAAGTGCTTTGGCCTTTTGCTTGCCGCTTTTAATGACAATAAAAAAGGGGAAGCAAGGAAAACAATTTTTTTTCTATTCTTCGGTATTTATAATAATATTGTTACTTGTTAACATTTATATCGATTATTTAGGCCACGGGGAATTGTCATTTACAACTTGGAATTATTTTTATCAAAATCTGATACTAAAAGTAGCAAATGGATTTGGGACATCGCCTTGGTATTATTATTTTAGCAAAACATTTCTAGAAAGCGGGCCACCACTGGGACTGTTCCTTGTTATTGCTCCAATTCTTCTCCTTTTTTATGCGCCCTTAAATATATGTAATTTTATTATTTGGCCATTTTTAATAGTTCATTCTCTCATCGGACACAAGGAGCTGCGATTTATATTTCCCCTTTTGCCATTTGCAATATTATCACTCTTTTGCCTTATCGAAATTAAATATGAAACTATAAAAAAAATTCTATGCATAAAGATACTTCAAATATTTATTTATTTATGCTGTTTTCTTAACTTAATTTTATTAACGATAAGTATTTTTAGACCTGCATTTGGGCCAATTAAAATGTATAAATATATGTACTACTCAAATGAAGAAATTAATAATATTTACACTCTAGGCGTTTTTAGAGATCAGCTGAGATTCTATCTTAAGCATCCCTTTACTCAAACCGAAATCAATCTAAGCAAAAGTTTAAATATTATTGATGAAAATTCAAAATCTCAAACTAAAGCGTGGTTTTTAACTGATCATTTAAACGATCGAAACCGCATTTTAGAACGTTCTTCTTGTCATGAAATGTACATGAGTTATCCCAATTGGGTATTTCGATTTAATTATTTTAACTGGATTAACCGATCGAAGACTTGGTCCCTTATAAAATGTCAATGATGCATTTTAATTTAGGCAAAAGCATCTTGTTACATGCCAAAATATTAAGCCGATCACTATTTTCAATAAATTTATATTGAACTATTCCTCCAGAGGCCAAGACCAAAGCAATTCCACTTGCCACATCCCAGATCATCGTATTTTTTTCAAAATGAACATCTAGTTTACCTTCTGCAAGAAAAGATAAAGATGCTGCTGCCGATCCCAGCATACGAACCTTTTTAAAAATTTTCATTTGTTCTAAATAGTTTTTTCCCATTTCTGAACTCAGATCTAACTTAGAAGGAAATCCTGTGGATAAAACGGCTTGAGCTAATTCATCTATATTTGAAACTACAATTGTTTCATCATTAACGTTCGACTCTCCACCAATTTCTCCATAATAAAATTTGTTACCAGGAATATCAAAATAGCTGCCAAGGATTGGCCTATCATCTTCCCAAAGTGCAATACACATCCCATAAAAAGGAATTTGACGATAGTAATTGTAGGTACCATCCAGGGGGTCAACAATCCAATATTTTCCCTTTTTTTTGTTATGAAGCTCAACATCTTGCCAACCTGTCTCTTCAGATAATATCGGATAGTTTGAAATACTCTTAAGCCCATATAAAATATTATTGTTGCTAAGCAGATCTCCCTGAACTTTAATATCTTTTTTAACTGAAGAAATTAATTTACGGCCAGATTCACCTTTTAAAATTTCAGCTGATTTTAAAAAAATCTGATGCAATTCGTTCTTGTATTGATTTTTTTTAAGTGTATTCATAAGCTTTTTATATATGCCAATAATTCTCGATGATTATTAAAAATGACTACATCTTCACCGACAACGATATTTGCTAAATCGTAATTGCCCTTAATTAAAAAAGTTTTTAATTTAACATCTTCTAATACATCTGTTCTCTTGTCTCCAATCATAATACTCTTTTCCAAATCTATTTTATATTTTTTTAAAGCCTCATAAAGCATTCCAGGTTTAGGTTTTCTTAAATTTGAGTTTAGAGTATAGAGAGGGTTCGTTCCTTCATCGTGATAGGGGCAAAAGAACCAATCATCAATAAATGCCTTTCTTTTAATTAATTCAAAGTTGAGATATTGTTCAAAAATCTTATACTGTTCAACGGTGTAATAACCTTTAGCAATGCCAGACTGATTAGTTAAAACAATAACGAGCATTCCTTTGGCATTTGCCCATTTTATAATTTCCACACTTTCAGAAATAATTTCACATTCTTCAATTTTATAAACATAACCACGATCGCAAATAATAACGCCATCGCGATCTAAAAAAAGACATGGCCTATTTTGTGCCGCCAATTGCATCGTAACTCCAAAAGAACTTTATCAAGTAGAACAATATTATTCTTGCGGTCAAGAGTCATCAATTTCATGCTGCTTACCTCCTTGTATAGAATTTTAGAGGAAGTCCACAGTGCAGCAAAAAAACCCATTAAAGCTCATTTTTGAAATAGTACAACTATCCGAAATGATTATTTTTCCATACAATATCGTCGGCATTGTTTACATTTGGAAAACTGATGAAAGTTATTGAACACATTCTTAAGAAAAAAAATCCGAAAGACTTAATGTTTAGTTACGAAATTGTTCCCCCACCTAGAGGGCGATCAATTAGTGACATTGTCGAAATTGTGGAATCCCTAGTGCCCTATCGGCCGGCCTGGATTGACGTTACCTCTCATTCTGCTTCTGCCTATTACAAAGAAAAAGCAGATGGCACAGTTGAAAGAAAAATTTTTAAGAAACGTCCAGGAACAATTGGAATCTGTGGAGTCATACAAAATAGATTTAAAATTGATACCGTAACTCACTTACTAACCCAAGGTTTTACAAAGGAAGAGACTGAAGATGCATTAATAGAATTAAATTTTTTAGGCATTCAAAATGTGTTGGCCCTAAGAGGTGATGGGCTTAACTACGAAAAAGTTATCAGTAAAAATAGAAGCATTAATCCCTATGCTAGTGACTTGGTTTTACAAATAGCAAATATTAATAAGGGCATTTACCTAGAGGAAATCAGTGAAGCAAGGCCTTATGATTTTTGCATTGGTGTTGCGGGCTACCCCGAAAAGCATTTCGAAGCTCCAAATTTAAAAATGGATATTAAAAATCTAAAAACTAAAGTTGATAATGGAGCGAATTACATCGCCACTCAAATGTTTTTTGACAATAAACATTACTTTAACTTTGTAAAGATGTGCCGAGATGAAGGGATCACGGTTCCAATTGTTCCCGGACTTAAAATACTTTCAAATCCAAGACAACTTTCCACCATCCCCTCCAATTTCTATATCAATCTTCCCGATGAATTAGTGGAATCTGTAAATTCCGACCCAAAAAACATAAAATCAATTGGAGTAGAGTGGGCCCTTAAGCAAGCAGAAGAGTTATTAGAATTTGGAGTTCCCACACTCCATTTTTATATCATGAATGACACCTCATCAGTTCTTCAAGTGGTAAAAAAACTATCAACGAAATAAGGATCGCATTGAAAGAATATAACAGCGCAGGCAGAGAAATTGTCGAACTTCTTAAAAATCAAATTTTATTTTTAGATGGCGCAACTGGCACGATGATTCAAAATTACAAATTAACGGAAAAAGATTTTCGTGGAGAACGATTTTACAATCCGAAAAAAGATGTCAAAGGTAATAACGACCTCCTCTGCCTCACCCGACCAGATATTATAAAAACAATACATCTCCAATATCTTGATGCTGGAGCAAATATAATTTCCACGAATTCGTTTAACGCTAATAAAATATCCCAACTTGATTACCATTTAGAAAATGAAGTTTATGAAATAAATCTGAAATCAGCACAAATTGCAAAGGAAGCAGTTAAGGAATTTCTTCAAAAATACCCCGAAAAAAAATGTTTTGTCGCTGGAAGTATTGGCCCGACTAATCGTGCAGCTTCTCTTTCTCCTGATGTTTCGAATCCTGGAATTCGCTCAATAAGTTACGACGAATTGGTTGAGGCTTATTATGAACAGGCAAAAGCTCTCATTGAAGGCGGAGCTGATTTGCTTTTGCCAGAAACAGTATTTGACACTCTTAATTTAAAAGCTTGCCTATTTGCCATAGAAAAAATCCAAAAAAATTTTCCAACCCGAATTCCCATCATTATTTCAGGAACAATTACCGACGCCTCAGGAAGAACACTTTCAGGACAAACCCTCGAGGCATTTTGGTATTCCATTAGACACTCTCATCCTTTAGCTGTAGGCCTCAACTGTGCTTTAGGCTCTAAAGAAATGAAGCCTTATATTCAAGAATTATCGCGAATTTCTGATTGCTATATTAGCTGCTATCCCAATGCGGGACTCCCGAATCCCCTTGCTCCAACAGGATATGATGAACTTCCCGAAGACACCTCCGAATACCTCCGAGAATTTGCTCAAAAGGGCCTGGTTAATTTAGTTGGCGGCTGTTGTGGTACTACGCCTGAACATATTAGGGCGATCGTTCGGAAAGTTCGCCAATATTCTCCTCGCAAAGTACCGTCCCTACTGCCAGCAATCAGACTCAGTGGACTTGAACCACTAACCGTTAATTTGGAAGAAAATAAAACTTTTCTTATGATCGGTGAACGCACCAACGTGGCAGGCTCACCTTTATTTGCCAAACTAATAAAAGAAGAAAAATATGAAGAGGCCCTTAAAGTTGCCAAACAACAAATCGAAAATGGCGCAAATATTATCGATATCAATTTTGACGATGGACTATTAAACGGCACGACCTGTATGACCAAATTTTTGCATCTTATGGGTTCTGAACCTGATCTTATAAAAATTCCTATTATGGTTGATAGTTCCAAGTGGGAAATTCTTGAAGCTGGTCTAAAATGTATTCAAGGAAAAGGAATTGTTAATTCCATCAGTCTTAAAGAAGGAGAAGAACAGTTCCTTGAACATGCTTTAAAAATTAAACAATACGGAGCATCTGTTGTCGTGATGGCGTTCGATGAAAAAGGCCAAGCTTCAAAAAAAGAAGATAAAGTAAACGTATGTCAACGTGCCTATAAACTTCTCACTGAAAAAGTAGAATTTGCGCCTGAAGATATTATTTTTGACCCAAATGTCCTTACTGTTGCCACGGGGATGGAGGAACACAACTCGTATGCTCTAAATTTTATCGAAGCAGTTAGAGAAATAAAAAAATCTTGCCCGGGATCTTTAACAAGTGGTGGAATCAGCAACGTTTCATTTTCATTTAGAGGAAATAATGTCGTACGAGAGGCCATGCACAGTGTGTTTCTCTATCATGCTATTAAGGCCGGCCTTGATATGGGGATTGTGAATGCCGGCATGATCGCAGTGTACGAAGAAATTGATCCACAGCTAAAAAAAGCAGTCGAAGATGTCATTCTTAATCGGCACAATAACGCCACTGATGAATTAGTAAAAATGGCCGAACAATTTAAAAATTCTCAAAAAAAAATTGAACAAAAAGAAAATTTGAACTGGAGAAATGATCCCCTCGAAAAAAGGATCTCTCATTCTCTCATTAAAGGAATCACGGACTTCGTAGAGCAAGACACCCTTGAAGCATTAAAAAAATATAAAGTCCCCTTAAAGGTCATTGAGGGCCCTCTGATGGATGGGATGAAAATTGTAGGTGTTCTTTTTGGAGAAGGAAAAATGTTTCTTCCTCAAGTTGTAAAAAGCGCACGAGTGATGAAACAATCAGTGGCAATACTCGACCCATACATTCAAAAAGAAAATATAAACAAAGTTGTTAAAAACCAAGGGACAGTTGTTTTGGCGACTGTAAAAGGCGATGTTCATGATATTGGGAAAAATATTGTAGGTGTAGTTTTAGGTTGCAATGGCTACAAAGTGATTGATCTTGGTGTCATGGTTTCTTGTGATAAAATATTAAAATGTGTAAAAGAAAATAACGCCGATATTTTAGGACTTAGTGGTCTCATTACGCCCTCTTTGGAAGAAATGATTTTTAATGCGAAAGAAATGGAAAATATAAAAATGACCCTCCCACTTCTTATTGGCGGAGCAACAACAAGCAGAACTCATACTGCTGTAAAAATTGCAGAACATTACAATGGGCCAACAATTTATGTCTCGGACGCATCACAAGTTGCAGATGTTTGCTCAAATCTACTAAGCCAAGAACGAAGTAAAGATTTTTTGCTAAAGATGAAAGAAGACCAAAAAATTGCGAGAGATCAATTTTATAAATCACAGGAGGCCAGAAAGCTTACTCCGCTTAATCAGGCGAGAAAAAAAAGACCAAATATCAACTGGAAAAACTACATCCCATTAAGGCCAACATTAACAACTCCTCAATCGTTTGAATTTCATATTGATGAGATCCAAGCATTTATTGATTGGAGTCCCTATTTTTGGACTTGGGATATGAAAGGCTCATACCCTAAAATTTTAGAAAGTCCGAAAATTGGAATAGAAGCTAAAAAAGTATTTCACGATGCACTTATAATGTTAGAGGAGATGAAACTAAGAAATATAAAACTAAAGGCAGTAATGGGATTTTTTCCTTGCTACTCTCAAGATGAAGACATATATGTTTTAGAGAATCCCGAATTAAATTCTGCGGTTATTCATAAAATATCTTTTTTAAGACAACAAGTTCCAGACCAAAATGATATTCATTATTCCCTTGCTGATTTTATTACCCCAAAAGAGCTAAACCTCATCGATTATATTGGAATGTTTGCGGTAACAGCAGGAAACCAAGTTGATGTTATCGCCCAAGAATTTGAAAGCAAAAATGATAACTACAATGCAATTGTGGTCAAGGCGATTGGCGATCGTTTAGCAGAGGCCCTGGCAGAGTTTTTTCACAAAAAAGGCCGAGAGTATTGTGGCTACGGGATTAATGAAAATTTATCCAACGATCAACTCATTAAAGAAGAATATAGAGGAATAAGACCAGCTCCAGGCTACCCCTCATGCCCAGATCACAATTTAAAAAAAGAT
>JAHEZZ010000247.1 GCA_023250815.1 Bdellovibrionales bacterium | reverse complement strand
GCATAAGTCGATGCATGGGTAAGTCCTTTTGATTGATGTTTGAAGCACTACAATCTTAAAGACTTGCCCTCTTAAATTCACACGGCCCTGCGGCCACGGCCCCAAGTCAAAACGTCAACACGCCCTAATGATTTTAAAGTTTTTTTTAATTCTTCAAGTGATGTGGCCATATTTTTAACTTTCTTGATCAGTGGTGGCCAGAGGCGGAGTCGAACCGCCGACCTGCGGGTTATGAATCCGCCGCTCTCACCAACTGAGCTACCTGGCCAATACCATAGAATGAATTTTGCAGTCTAAGAAGGGCCTAGCAGTCTGTCAACCAAGATTACTTGAATTCTAAAGTGGAATTGGTATATTATCGGCGCAAATTCCAATGAATAAAACTTTGGCCTATCAGCAACATTTTTCAAAATTTATGAAGCGATACGTTCTAGGTGGGCCTAAAATTGCAGTGGCCCTTTCTAGTGGAGCGGATTCGATGGCCTTGCTTTATCTACTCCATAAAGAAAAAAATCAGGGCCATTATGAAGAGCTTCGGGCCATTCATATCAACCACGGAACGAGAGCGGAAGAGAACGTCAAAGAAGAAAAATTGGCGCATGATTTTTGTCAAAAATTAGGTGTTCCTTTATCGGTTATTCATTTAGACATGGCCTTAGGGCAAAGTAATTTCGAAGACACTGCTAGGAAGCTGCGCTATGGTGCTTTTCAAAGTACTCTTCTTGTGGGCGAGCTGCTCTTCTTAGGCCATCATATTGATGACTCCTTTGAGTGGAGTTTGATGCAAAGAGGGCGCAGTTCTGAACTGTCAAGCACGATTGGAATTCCTCTGGCCAATGGGCCTATGCGACGGCCACTGATGTGTTTTACCAGGGCGCAAATTGAACAAATTGTTAAGCTCGAAGAAATTAATTATTCTACTGATAGCAGTAATAAAAAAAATAATTTTTTGCGAAATGATTTGCGAAATAATTTGATTCCTGAATATAAAAAAAGATTTCCCCAATATCTTAAACACTATATTAGGCAAGCAGAGCAAATGTCTTATCGTTTGGGACTCCATCGAAATCAAGAATTGTCAGGGGTTCATCATTGGGAAAGCTGTTTGGATTTTTCAAAGAAGGGAATTATTATTCTCACACATCCCAAAAAGAAGAATATTTTTTATGGAGCAGAAGAGGTTTTGCGTCAAAGTATCTGTACTTTATCGCAAAAAAAACGAGGAAGAATATCAGAAGAAATAAACAAACTGATTGAAGCGGCGATACATTTTAAAAAAGGGCCGATGAATTTTTCTGGCGGGGTCAAAGTTTATATCAAAAGAGGCCAATTGATTATTGTTGCAGATGGATATGAAAATATTGCCCAATCTTTTTTATTACCAAGCTAAAGATTAAAAAAAAACAAGTCGGAAAAGATCTAATCTGCCTCACCCTTCCTTGCTTGTTATTCCCCTCTGTCTTAAAATAACTTAAGAATGCGATCAGTAGTGAGTGTATTGGTCAGGAATTAAAAAAGGACACAAATGAAACAACAGCAAAAAACACTGACTCTTTGGATTGTGGTTATATTGATGATGGCATTTTTGGCCAAAGTCGTCGGGAAAAATCGTGAGGCCTATCAAAATATTACTTATAGTGAGTTCGTCAACTTGGTGGAGCAAAACCAAATTAACGAAGTGGTCTTTAAAGGCAAATCGACGATCATTGGAAAATTTAAAACGACTTATAACAGCGGATCATCTTTTCGTCTGACTGGAAATACCGGAGATATTACCTATAAACTTTTGCAGGATCACAAGATAACTCCCAATTATGAAGATGAGGAAAAGCCGGAATTTTTTACGACTCTTTTGATTAATTGGGGGCCGATGATTTTATTAATTGTCATTTTTTATTTTTTCTTGCGGCAAATTCAAGCGGGTGGCGGAAAGGCCATGAGTTTTGGAAAGTCAAAAGCAAAAATGATTAACTCTAGTGATAAAAAAGTAACTTTTAAAGATGTCGCAGGAGTGGAAGAAGCAAAAGAAGAACTGGAAGAAATTGTAGATTTTTTGAAAGATCCAAAAAAATACACTGCTCTTGGTGGAAAAATTCCGAAAGGGGTAATTCTAGTCGGGCCCCCAGGAACAGGGAAAACACTTTTAGCGAAAGCAGTTGCAGGTGAGGCCAATGTTCCCTTCTTTTCCATATCTGGATCAGATTTTGTGGAAATGTTTGTAGGGGTGGGTGCCAGTCGGGTGCGAGATCTTTTTGAACAGGGGAAAAAACATGCTCCTTGTATTATTTTTATCGATGAGATCGATGCCGTAGGACGACACCGAGGTGCAGGACTTGGTGGAGGGCACGATGAAAGGGAGCAAACCTTAAACCAGCTTCTGGTCGAGATGGATGGTTTTGAATCCAATGAGGGAGTAATTCTAGTGGCCGCGACCAATCGTATTGATGTTCTTGATCCGGCCTTATTGCGGCCAGGGCGATTTGATCGCAGGGTCACTGTTGGCACTCCAGACGTCAGAGGGCGACTTCAAATTCTTAAAGTCCACACTAATAAAACTCCTTTGGTTGAAAATATTGATCTAGAAGTTGTCGCCAAGGGAACTCCCGGATTTACCGGAGCAGATCTTGCTAATTTGGTGAACGAAGCGGCATTACAAG
>JAHEZZ010000008.1 GCA_023250815.1 Bdellovibrionales bacterium | reverse complement strand
CGAAATATCGATTATTTTCCCCTCAACCGTGCTTTTTTTGCCACCATTTAAAAATATTTATTTCAATACTGTGTCAACTTGAGGTATCACCTGCAAAACAATACCAGAAGGTCTTATGAGCACAAATCCCCACAACAAAATGCTAGCAGAAAAAAGAACCATGATTTACATAGGGAATCTCAACTATCGCATGGAAGAAGACGACATTTGCAATTTATTTTTAAATTTTGGCCCCGTAAGTTCTATTAAAATCTTACCTAATGATGATGGTGGGAAAAAAGGAATAGCTTTTATAGAAATGAAAAATGGCCTACAAGCGGCCAAAGCAATTAAGTTTTTAAATGGAAAAGTAGTTGCCGGACGCACTCTAAAAGTAAGTGTCGCTAATAACCGCTTCGCCAGAACTGATTCCACTCCTATGCAAATAAAACCGATCGAAGTTGAAGTTGAATCAAAATTAAAAATAAAAAAAGAAAAGAAAAAAAATACCCAGTCTGGACTTGATTTTCTTTTTGACAATTTAAGGAAACTTAAAGCATCTCAATAAATAATTCCAAAGTGCGAAAAGTATAATATTCTTACCGTACTTTCAGGTCAAACAAGAATGCCTTATCGATTTATATTTTTATTTATTTTATCATCCTTTATTCACTCTGCTTATTGTTCAAAAATCCCCTTACTCAGAATTGCCGCTGCTAGTGACTTAAAATTTGCCCTTGCTGATTTAATTGATCAATTTTCAAAAGAATTGTCTCCAGAGCAACAAAAGGGAGAAATACAAACGATCCTTGGGCCATCCGGAAAACTTTTTCACCAAATAAAAGAAGGGGCACCCTTTGATTTATTTTTTTCTGCCGATGTTGATTACCCGCATACTCTTGCAAAAATTCACACCGAGTATGAAATACTTGATTATGCGATTGGCCGAATAGTTATTTGGAGTGAAAAATATCAAATCAAAGAATTAATAGATTTGAAAGATAACAAATTTAAAAAAATAGCAATCGCCAATCCGCTTTACGCCCCTTATGGGAAAAAAGCACTTGAGGCCTTAAATTCTTTGGGAATTTACTCTGAAGTAAAAGATCGTTTAGTATTTGCCGAGAGCATTTCCCATGCTGCCCAATTTATACATACTGAAGCAACCGATGCCGGGATTGTAGCTCTTTCACTGCTCTTGTCTGGCAATTTAAAGCTTAAAAAAAACTTTTTAATTATTCCCAAGATCCATCATACACCGTTAGTTCAAGGCCTGATTCTGTTAAACAAAAAAAACAACATGGCAAAAAATCTTTTTGATTTTATGAAAACACCCAAAGCTAAACTTATTTTAAAAAAATACGGTTTTGAAACGACAGAAGATAAAAATGGATATTGATGTTATTACCACGACATTAAATCTAGCAATAATGACGACTGTGATACTTCTTGTTATTTGTATCCCTTTGGCATCATGGCTTGATCAAAGTTCAAACCCCTTAACCATCATCGTTAACGCTTTAACTTCTCTCCCACTCGTCCTTCCACCATCTGTTCTCGGTTTTTATTTTTTAGTATTTCTAAATCCAACCTCGCTAGTTGGAAAATGGCTCGAAAATTATTTACATATGAATCTTCTTTTTACTTTTAATGGAATGTTGATTGCTTCAATCATTTTAGGAATCCCCTTTATGATCCACCCCATCCGTTCAGGTCTGGCCAATTTACCTGCAAACTTAAAAGAGGCCTCCTATTCGCTGGGAAAATCAAAAACAAAAACTCTTATCTATGTTCAATTGCCCAATATTAAACCCTCAATACTGGCAGGAATGATTTTGACTTTCACTCATGTATTAGGTGAATTTGGCGTGATCCTTATGATCGGCGGAAATATTCCGGGAGAAACAAAAGTCATTTCCATTGCCATCTATGATGAAATACTAGCGATGAATTATCCAAGGGCCAACGCCTATTCTCTATTTCTTTTACTCTTTTCATTTTTAGCGTTAATTATTATTTATTTTTCCAATCGAAAAAGCGCAGTACAAAAATGATTAAAGTTGATTTAAAAAAAGATTTACACTCCGAACTAGGCGCCATGAAATTGGATATTCAACATGAATTCCCTGAATCTGAAACCACCGCCATTTGCGGGCATTCTGGCGCCGGAAAAAGCACTCTCCTTCGAATGATTGCCGGAATATCACAACCTACCCAAGGATTAATCCAAACCTCCAAGCACCTTTTTTATAGCGACAAATTTAAAATTAATATTGCTCCAGAAAAACGCTCAATCGGTTTTCTTTTCCAAGAATTAGCACTTTTTCCCAACATGACAGTCGAACAAAATATTAAATTTGCACTTAAAAATAAAAACGACACACTCTTGATGAATGAATTATTAGAAGTCTTTGAAATTGAAAAAATCAAAAAAAAATATCCCATAGAAATTTCTGGAGGACAAAAACAGCGAACCGCCTTAGCGCGAACCTTAAGTACCCAAGCCCCCCTCCTCCTTTTGGACGAACCATTTTCCGCCCTTGATCCCACTCTCCGAAAGAAATTACAAAACTATCTTTATGGCCAACAAAAAAAACGAAATCTGACAATTTTTTTGACAAGTCATAATTATGACGAGATAAAATATTTAGCAACAAATGCAATAATCCTAGAAGAAGGCCGCATTATCGCGAAGGGCCGGCCAGAGGAAATTCTCAATTCTTTTTTTAAGTAATCATAACTGGTAATTGATGTCATATTCATGTCATAATTGGGATTATACTCCTCACGTTTGAGTTTTCCAGCTTGGAAAACTCAATATTACGAGTAGTATGCCCGGCCAGTTTACTTGAAAAGTAAACTGGTAGCGGTATAACAGAATCATTCAAGGTCGATAAGCAATATGAAAAATTTTGATTTTTTAATCATAGGCAGTGGATTTGGCGGTTCAGTATCAGCGATGCGATTAGCGCAAAAAGGTTATCGTGTGGCGATAATTGAAGAGGGAATGCATTTTAAAAATAGCGATTTTCCCAAAAGCAACTGGGATGTCACTAAATATCTTTGGGCGCCATTGATAAAATGCTTTGGAATCCAAAAAATTTCTTTTCTTAAAAAATTAATGATTTTACACGGAGCGGGAGTGGGTGGCGGAAGTCTCGTCTATGCCAATACTTTAATGAGGCCCAAAAAAGAAATTTTTGAAAATAAAAATTGGCCAAAGGAGGTCAACTGGGTTGATGAATTATGGCCTCATTTTGAAACCGCTAAAAAGATGTTAGGAGTTGCTACCAATCCCTATTTGGCGCAAAACGATCTGGCAATCAAAGCACTAGGTGAACGTATGAATGTTGCCAAAACTTTTCACGCTACGGAAGTGGGAATATTTTTTGGTGAACCTGATAAAAATTATCCCGATCCTTATTTTAATGGAGAAGGCCCTGATCGCGCCGGTTGTAATTTTTGTGGCAGCTGCATGATTGGATGCCCTAATGGAGCTAAAAATACGCTTGATAAAAATTATCTTTTCTTTGCCCAAAAATATGGCGCTCAAATTTTTTCCGGCCTCAGCGCTCAAAAAGTTACCGCTTTATATGGCGGGGGTTATAGCTTAAAAACCACTCAAGTAAGATCTTGGTTAAACAAAAGAGGCCCAACCTTTAAGGCCCCCAGAGTTATTTTCTCCGCCGGTGCTTTAGGCACAGTTAACTTACTTCTAAAAAATAGAGATCATTTTAAAACTTTGCCTAATTTATCAAAGCACATTGGTTTAGATGTGAGATCAAATGGCGAAAGTTTATTGGGGGCAACTAGTTTTAATAAAGAAAAAGATTTTTCCAAAGGCATAGCAATCGGCGCTGCCTTTCATCCAGATGAGAATACAAAAATTGAAGGCGTCAGATACCCTGCCGGATCTGATCTTCTTCGCTTTATGGCGGTACCACTTACCGGTGATGGAAATTTTATTGTCAGACCTTTAAAATTAATCGCTCGTCTCATTCTTCGGTTGCCACAATTTATAAAACTTATGTTTATAAAAGACTGGGCAAAATCAACTGTAATTTTATTAGTCATGCAATCAGTTGAGTCAAAAATTAAATTAACTCTTGGTAGGCCCATGTTAAATTTTTTTAGATTGGGGCCAAAAGCACAAAAGCAAGAAGGAGAAATCCCAAGCTTCCTGCCTGTTGCTCAAGAGGCGGCAAAAGATCTTGCTTCTATTCTAGGCGGTGAACCGCAAAATATTTTTAGTGAAGTAGTTTTTAAAACACCTGCCACCGCCCATATTTTAGGTGGGGCAGTTATTGGGTCAAATACTGATAACGGTGCAATTGATGTTTCTCATCAACTTTTTGGATATCAAGGATTATATGTTTGTGATGCTTCTGTAATCCCCTCCAATCTGGCGGTCAATCCTTCACTGACGATTTCTGCATTGGCCGAACGATTTGCCTCGCAATTCCCAGTGAACCCAGAAAATAAATCTTATCAAATGCCCATTATCAATTTTTCTTTTGATAAAAACCTCTATCGGAGCAAAAGCTAATGCGTCGTTTAGGACTTAGAATTTCAGAAAGAATGGCCGGTTGGATTCAATTTTTTCCAGAGGACGGACTTTTAGGCACTCAAATCCAATACCAGAATAAATACCCTTTTGATTTCACTATTCATGCCTATACTACAAAATTTTTTCAGTACCCTTTCCTTTTAAAATTTAAAGGTGTGGCAAAATTTCCAGGGTTACCTCTTAAAGAAGAAACGAGCTTTGATCAAAGATCTGTTCCCATTCACGGAAGCATGGAAATTTCGCTAAAAGGAGTGGCCTATAAAATTTATGCCGATCAATCGCTTTTTGGCAGTTGGTCCCTGGTGGGAAAAAAAGTATATAAGTATTTTCCTTTTTCATATCAAACATTCAGACATTCGCTAATTTTTTTGGCGGCCGATATTAAACATGAAAATAAAACCATCGCCAAAAGTGAAACAAAATATTTGCTTCCCCTGTGGCACTTTCCCTTCGGTCTAAGATTAACCTTTGAGGCTTGGGGTCACCGCCCTCAAGGTTATTTGGCCTCACGGCTTTATCAAATTGCCCTATTTTTATTTCCCGACCACAAAGAGCTTGGAGCTAAAGACCAATTGATAAAATCAATTGAAGGCCAGCTGGCCTTTGGCCCCTATTTTGTCTATATGCTACTCTACTGGGATGTGAATTTTATTCGCCTCCTTTCTCGTCTTATTTTCTTTAAATCTCTGGGAAAATTAACTCCTGCCGAAGGCCAAAGATTACTGGAAGTAATTAAAGGAAATGCGCTATTAAAATTAATATTCATGCCTCTAACCGTCACTATACTTTACCCCTTATTTGCCCAACCAAAATATTTAGAACAGAAAGGACAAAATATCATCACACCCCCCAAAGTGATCGAACACGAGCCCTGGATGGCACAATCTTTTGCTCCTTGTGTACAAGATGGGGCCACCATAGATGCCGATTGTGTAGTGATTGGCTCTGGCGCTGGCGGCGCCGCTTTTGCCTATGAAATGGCAAAACAAGGTAAGGCCGTTGTTATCTTAGAGGAAGGCCATTATTTCAAACGTCAGGATCTTAAAGGTCTGGCGGCAGAAATGATGAGAAAATTATATCAAAATTCTGGGATCCAATTTTCCCTTTCAAATTCCGCATTGTGGATTCCCACTGGAAAGTGTGTTGGAGGTACCACATTTATCAATAGTGGTACCTGTATAAGAACTCCCAAAGAAGTTCTTGATCGTTGGAAAAATCAGCTAGGACTTGATTTAAGTTTGGATAAATATTTTCCCTTAGTTGAAGATATGATGGGCGGCGCACCTCCTGTTCCCTCTACAATTCAAGGAGGAATAGCACGCGTATTTGCCAAAGGTTTAAAAGGCTCACCCTATAGTTTTGGGCCTTTAAGAAGAGCTGAAATCGGCTGTGATGGCCAAAGTTATTGTATCAGTGGTTGCCCTACAGGCGCCAAACGAAGCACCGCCGTTTCATTTATCCCCGAAGCGCTAAAGAGAAATGCTTTTTTATTTTCTCATATGCGTGCAAAAAAAATTCTTTTTGAAAATAAAAAAGCAGTTGGAGTAAAGGCCTGTGTGCCAGGGTTCGGCGATGAATTTAGCGTCAACATTAAAGCAAAATTAGTGGTGCTCGCCGCTGGAACATTTGGAACTCCTCAAATCCTTTATCGCTCTGGAATACATAAATCAAACAAACATATCGGCCGTCATTTAACCATTCACCCGGCCCTAACAGCTGGGGGAATCTTTTCAGAAATCGTTCGAGAAAAGTTCTTTGTCCCGCAATCTTTGGGAGTTTTTGGAATTGAAAAAGGCGACTATGTTCTAGAAGGCTACACTCTTCCGGTTGATGTCATTGGAGCGGCCATGGGGCAATGGGGAAATGATTTATCTGAATTAATGTCTCAAGTTAATTATTTTACAAATTTTTCAGTGATGCTCAAAGATCAAAGTGAAGGTCGATTAATTTTAACTCCATGGGGAGAAATTCCGGCCTATCATGTTAATCAAGAACTCATTAAAAATGCCCTTCACGGACTCAATATGATTGGTGAAATTTTTTTCAAAGCAGGTGCAAGAAAAGTTTATATGCCAATTCAAAATAATGAAGTGATTAATTCGATGGAGGAATTGCACAGAATTTTAAAAAGTTCAATTCACGCAGGACGTTTAGTGATTTCCGCCCACCATCCGCTAGGAACTTGCAGAATGGCAGAAAATGAAAAAAAAGGAGTCGTGGGAGGTGATGGAGAAATGTTTGGAATAAATAATCTGGTGATTGCCGATGGCTCTACAATCCCTGGCCCCTTGGGGGTTAATCCCCAAGTTACAATTATGGCAAATGCCCTAAGAATGGCAGAGCTCTGGAGTCAAAGAATATGAATGAACTCATGGTCAATCCAACAAAAATAGAAATCGGACAAAACAAAAAAACCAGAAATCTTTACGAAAGTTTTTATTTTAGGGGAAACTTACAAAATACCGGTTATTCTTTTTGGCTAAAGCATAATTTGATTGGATTTAACAATGACTCAAATATACGTATCGATAATGCTCTCATTTTATTTGATGAAGACAGATCTCTAACTCAAGTTTATCAGCAAAGTACCAATATAGACTTTAACCTATTTCAACAAAAATACTTACAGGAAGATATAAGCTGGAGAAAAATAAAATTTGAATTTGCCAGTAGCGGATTCTGTCAGTTAGATTTTGAAAATGAAAATGTTTTTCTTAAAGGAAAAATCGCCGATAAGGAAGGCCCAGTTGAATGGGATTTAAAATTAACTCTTTCCCAAATATCTTATTATCATTTTGATAAAAAATGGTTTTACCATTGTTTTTTTCCCAAGAAAAAAATTCTAACCGCTGATTGCTTTGTGCAATATTCTGGAAAAATATCTTCCAAATTTTTAAATTGCCAAGGGTTTTTCCTCGGGATGAATGGCCATAATTGGGGAAAAGAGCATGCTTATCAATATGCCTACGCCAATTGCAATCAATGGACAAATGAACAAAATAATTCTGAAAAAATTTACTTTGATTGTTTTTCAGCAAAAATATTAATTGCCCAATTAAAAACTCCCTATTTGTCAGCAGCTTCTCTTTTTTATAAAAACAATTGGTTTCATTTTAATAAAGTCATGTGTAGTTGGCGACACCTTGTTCATAACTTAGAATTAAAAAAATATTGCGTCACTTTTTTAAATGACGATTACAAATTAGAATTAGAGATAAATGGCGAGGGCCATGCCTGGGTGACTCTTGACTACGATCATCCTTCCCGCAAGATATCAAAAGTAAATAATACTAAACATGCAACGGGATCAATTAAATTGACAAGATTAAAGGATTTAAGCTTAGTTGTGAATCTTTTGACTTCAAGTTTTGAATTAGAAACATTATTGGCAAAGTAAAAATTAGTAATGAGTATCGAAAATAAACACCTCATCGTTTTTGGAGGAGGAATTTCTAGTGAAGTTTTTCTTTTTTATTTTTTACAAAAGTTAAAAAAACACCCCCTAACTTCACCACTCAAAATCACCCAAATTTTTGACGATATCACCTTCCCATCCTGCAGCTTAAACAGCACCGCTTTTGTTTGTCCCAGAGGTATAAAAAAAGGATTAAGTCCCTTAGGAGACCACCTCTATGAAGCATTTAATGAAGTTGATCTTTTTATTAAAGAAAATTCCCCGGCCGGAGTAAATATTGGCACCATCACCCATCATCCGGGAAAAGACGAAGTATCGATAAATAAATTCCTACGTCGATATGGCCAACAAATTAAAACCACCGAAAATTGTTTTTATTTTACCCCCACTATTTTTATTAATTGGATCCGAAAACAAAATGAAGAATTAAAACAATTCTGTGATTTTAAAAAGAAACACTCAGAAGTTAAAATAATCAAACATGACAAACTTATCACGATTAATGATGAAATTCTTCTTTTTGACAATCTTCTCATTTGCGCTGGAGCTTATGCAACGATACAAGAAAATCGCTACCCCGAAATTGATGCCTTAAAGTTTGGCCAAGTTGTCAGTGGTTCCTTTTTTAGTTTTAATCAAGACCTTGGAGAAACCTCATTTGGACATACTTTTGATGAAGGTTATTGTATTTATCGACCTGATTTAAAAAAATTAATAATCGGCTCAACTTCAATCAAAATAAAAAATAAAGAAACTGAAGACTTCTCCCTGCACCCTCTCCATGAATTGTATCATCGAATAAAAGAAGAAATGGCGAGAGTGGGTCTCAATTATCTTTCTTCAATTCTTATTGACGATGGTGAGATACAAAAAGGGTATAGGCATAAGTATTCTAAAAATCGGCCCTATTGGGGAATAACCTCGCCTCATAACAATATTTTTACTATTCGTGGCCTTTACAAAAATGGCTATGGCCTTTCATTTTTAGCGGCCAAAGAACTAACTACTACTCTTTTAAAAAATCTAAATTCTTCCGTAAGAGCGATCACATTCTAACTTAGATGGATAAAAAATTTGGCGATTCATTCCAGAAAATCTATAAGTGCTATTATTACTCGATCTAATCGTTAAAACATAACTGGTACCAATCCTGACCCAATTATTTTCTCCATCTTCCTGACATGTCCCAAAATTTTCGTAATAAAAACGAAAAGGATTTTCATCAATCATACTAATCTGATAATATTTTTTTCCAGGGGGATTGCCAATACACGGATTACTTTCAATCTTCATCACATCACCTAAAAATTTTCTCTCTTTCGCACTCTTGAATTTAAAATACAATGAGGCAAATTCCCCAGGGACATATCTCAACATCAACTTTTGATTTAACGTCATTTCTAAAAAATCGACATTGCCTATCCGAAGACCAAGCAGTGCTTCTGATTTATAACAAGAAACGATTAAAGAAACATCGCTTGGAAGATAGAAGGCTAGCGCACTAAAAGAAAATATCCCACCAATGAACATTGTCAAAAAAGGTAATTTTATTTTCACAGGATTGGCCTCCAAAATTTTAAATCTATTTTTTTATAATAAGTTGTTCATCTTTCCAAAGATCAGTAATAAAACTTCTCATTTCCACATTCATATCGCCAAATTTTTTAAATGCTTCAATTTGATAACTGTCATTTTGAGCGATATCTAAACCTTTATCGCAAAATTCTTTATCGATGATAGGAGCGTAAACTGATCTTGCTCCGACTAAATCGATAGTTGTCAGCCTTCCTAGATTGTTCCAATAAGTTGCGCAATAATTCATGACGGATTCTGGATCATAGGCCCCTATCCCCATATCACCGCTCGTGCCCTGAGCTCCATCCATACATGTCGCCGCTTTATCTGCTCTATTTTGCTCGTGAGCAAATCCTAGTGCATGCCCAAATTCATGAACCGCAATATAATAGATGCAATCAAAACGGTAAGAAGTATTATCTTTCGAACAAACAGATCCCCAATTTTTAAAGGTAAAATTTAAAACCATTCCCTGTTCTCTATTTTGAAGGCCCATTCCCAGTGCCTTAACATGTGGCCCTGTATCGTCAACTTTAATTCTCACTCCATAACTTTGATTACTTTGACACTCATTAAATCCGACAAACTCCAAGCGATCAGCGGGGGCAATATCAAAACCGTTAAAAATAGAATTCCATGTTCTCTGAACCGCCGTTTTTACAATTCCTCTTTCTTTTGCCCAAGTGCCACTAGGATCTTTGTCCTCAAAACAAACAGGAATTTTTTTATAACTCCAAACAGTTGAAGAAGCGACGTAAAGGCCTTGTGATGTTTGCCCAATCGATGGATTTCCATTTCCTCCCGAAGTAGCGGGTGTAAATTTAATATGATCGGCATAGCTAGATTCTGAGAGCAATTCCTTAGCAAGTGAGCTGCTTGTTAGATTGATGATTTCATAACACTGTCCCCATAATTCTTTTATGCTGAGTCCCTTCACAGGTTCATCTTTTTTAGGACAGGCAACACATAATAAAATGAGAGGTAATAAAATAATAATTTTCTGCATGGTGGCCCTCGTGAAATGCTTAATTGCAACTTTCGAGCAATATGCCACACACAGAATGCAAGTCCACAGAAGCATCGCAGACAAGATTTTTTACAGCAAGCCTAAGTATTTTTTACAAAAGAAGAGACATTTTCTAAGTTTTAATGATGAGGACGCCCGGGCCCTTCATCATTAAATGGGGAAGCTTCTTGTGAGGATGCTATTTGTTGATCCTCTAATCTTCCCACCCCAATTGCCTTATTCCACAAATGGGAAGTTTGAATTCCCACAATAAAAGCTAACAACGCAAGAAAACTATAAATTGAAATTTTTTTCATAACCCCTCACACTTTGCTTTCATCATAAGTATAAGCTAGGCCCCTAAACCTATCTTTTCAAGAAAGGGCCAATAACTAAAAATCTAATTGGGATTATTTGTAAGAAAAAGGGATCCAATGGAAATTTCTTTCAAGAATTTATAACCAATGAGAAATAAAGAGGGCCATTTAGCACCATTATATTCATCACTTTTTCTAGAATACAAATTAAGAAATTTTTACATTAATGGCCATTGGGCCTTGCTTAAAACGGAGTTTAGAAATAAAACGCATCGCACAACAAAATAGGAGAAGCGGCCATGAAACGACAAATTTTAAGTATTATTACTCTAATAACCCTGTCCCCGGCGATAGCACAAACATCAAAAAAGAAACCGCTTCAGACGCAAAATAAAACGATTGTAAAGGCCAAGGAACCAGTCTCAATACCTTCGAAATCAAATACTATGCCTTTGGAAACAACCTCAGTTGCAACAAAAAGTGTCTTTCAAAAAATTAAAGATTCGCCTTTTGACCTTACATTTAATTTTCAAACTGCAACAAAGAGAGATGGCCTTAACAAGATAGAAGGTTATGACCAAACCAATCGCATGTTTATGTCATATAAACTTTCACCTAAAGATAAAATTAAAACTGAAATTAGAACTATTCATTCAAAATTAAATAATAGCGAGATGGTAAATAGTGTAAATCGAACGACTGCTAAATACACTCGCTCATCCATAATGAACCAAGCAAACCATGGAGTGGATCTTTCAGCATCTGTTGAATATCGTTATTTACCAGACAGAAATGTACGGATAAAAAACCACCGTTATTCCCACGTTAGATTAGGGCCAACCTTGGCCCGCAGTTGGGGCAATATTGCCGCTGATGGGGGAGTCTTTTACACTTTCTTTCAAACCAATGATCAACTCAAAAATCGCCAAACAAATAGCTGGTATATGCCCTTTACCCAGTCATATAAAATCACTGATAAATTAAAAACTTATATTCTTGAAGAAATGACCTACACCAATACTGCTAATAATTTAAGTGAAACTTTGACTCTCGATCTAACTGCCGAGGCCGGTTATCAATTCAATCCCGATTTTTATCTTGGTTTTTCAGTGGCAGGACAACCGGTTCTTCGGACTGATAAAACAGAGGCCAAAGGCTGGAGTAAAAAACTAATTTATGCAGTAAACTTTGACCTTGCAGTCTTCTAATATATACCCTTTTGTATACAAAATTTAAAAGTATCCGCATAATGGAGTAATGGTAGAAACAAGTTATTGTCGTGTACCCGTAAAGCTTATTTTTAAATTTGGAGATGTCTTTCCTTATAATGTCTATTTAAAATTATCTGATTCTAAAATAGTCAAACTATCTCACAAAGACGAAATAATAAAAGACACAATTTTGCGCTATCATAAAGAAAAAGGTGTCGAAGATATCTATGTTTTAAAAGAAGACTACCTACAAATAACTGACTATTTCAAAAACCAATTTGAAAATAAACTCTTTAACCCTGAAACAACAATTGAAGAAAAAGTAGATTTGCTTGAAAAAAGTTATTCTATGGTGAAAGACTCATTAGTTTTTGCCGGAATTAATCAACAATCCATAGAATTGGCAAAAAAAATTTCTGAATCTACCTTGCGTTTAATTAATGAATCAAAAAATGTTTTTTCCTTGCTTTTAAAATTTAGCGCCAATTGCGCAGAAGAATACAAAAAATCCATCGTCATAGGGTATCTCTGCTCAGGAATAATAGATAATTTTGACTGGAAATCAGATTCTATTAAACAAAAATGTTCTCTGGCGGCCCTCCTCTGCGATATCTTGCTATCACCTAAAGAAATGAAAGAAATACAAAAACTTTCCTTAGAGTTACCTTTAACTCCTGCCGCTAAAATCACTGTCGGCACCCACCCTCAAAGAATAATAAAAACACTTAATATCGAAACTTGGATTTCAAAAGAAACTCTAGCGATGATTGAGCAACACCACGAAGAACAAAATGGAACTGGATTTCCACTGGGACTAGTTCACACCCATATTTCACAACTGTCTGCGATTTTTATTGTCGCTATGAGATTTGCTGATCTTCTTATCGAAAATAATTTCAATTTTCAAAATAAAGATTCGATGCTGGCGACAATTCGATCTAAATATAATCTAGGAGTATTTAAAAAAGCAGTGAAATGCCTAGGTAATCTAGTCGATGCAAAAAAATCTAATCAGCTCTAGAGTATAATTCAATTTAAAATACTTGGCCTGAAACGTATCAAATTCGCTCCCCTGCCCAGTAATTTTTTAAAATATGATAGTACCTCTTTTGCTGACTTGGCGGGAGTTAAGTAGTGCCCGCTGGTGTTGTCAAAATATTTTATATACCCATTTTTTATGACAATTTCACCGGCAAATGCCACGGGTGCACCACTGACAAATGAGGTGTGATGAAGTTGCCCTGTTTCACTGAGATTACTCCAATATGTATTTCCCTCCGTATCAATTACAAAAATCGCCCGACCAGTTTTGATTTTCTTTCCCTCTCTCGTAATTAATATAGCGTTGGAAGTATCAATGGGTTTACCTCGATAATCATAAACGCGGCCATCACTGCCAAAACGCATTTTATATTTCAAACGTTCAGTAGCTGAAAAATACTCCACTCCATATGGCGAATGCCCTCCGTATATTTTGTTGGCAATAAAAGGACTTTCCTCACCTTGATATTTTGATTGGCGTGCCACCATGGCGACAAGCTTTTGTAATTTAAAATTCTCCTCAATATTTCCTTCAAGTGCTGCAACAATAGATTGTGCAGAAATCGAAGAAATCTCTTGGCCGCTACTTTCAATTACTTTTTTTAATCTACAATTTTGAGAAAGTGTCTCTACCTCGGCATGAGAAATTCCGATGACGATGGAGAGCAGACATAAAAAATAACGAGTAATTCACTCCTTCCTTGCTATTTTATCAATTCCTATCGACCAATTGAGTTTTTTTTTAATAATACCAATTCCACTAATTAATGCTGGATAGATTTGGTGTTAGTTTTTTCCAGATTGCGTTTTGAAGAGGAGAAAAAACGCAGACGTGCCCTGGGGCACGTTGAGTATTTTACGACGATGAGAAATGTAAGATGGCAAAAAGTAGCGCCAAAGATGCCAGCATTAATTAGTGGAATTGGTATAGTATAATTGTCTCGGGTATATATCGCTGGTCAGACAAAATCTGTCGGCTACTTGCAAATCCTTGAATAAATTTTATCCAAGACTTTTTTATACAAAATCCACTTTAAACTCTTATGGGGAACCTTGCCCTTAACTTTCATAAACCAAGAATCGGGCCTCTTTGTAGCAATCAGCCCCTCGAGTGAATAATAATTTACCCGATTTATTCCTGCCGCCAATGATGCCCGAATATCATCTTTAATCTGCTCACTTTTTTTGTAACCATGGGTAGAACTTGGAAAATTCACTTCACCGATGAGCCCAAGATCAAGAGCTAATTTTTTAGTGGGAAAATATTTTTTAGCAATAACTCCGTATTCATAAACTGGGTAGGAGCTAATTTTTCCAAGAAAATTTTTAAAATCAGTTGAATAAACCATAAAAGAATATTCCAAAGCATTATAAATCAGAGGTATACCAAAAGTGAGTTGAATTTTATCTTGCCCCTTATTTAAATCATCTAAAACATATGACGTCGTTACTAAATGAGTTTTAATAAAAGCGCTATTTAGCTTTGAAACATAATCTGAAAGCCTCAACTGAAAGTGGGCATTGGCCCCTGTATTGTCGCAAAACTGATTTAAATACCCAATCAATTTATTAATTTGAAAATGCTTTAAATAACTTAACATGTTACGGGTAAACTCCGGTGCTGGTTCCAAATCAAAACTAACACCATCAAATTTTAATTTCTGTGTTTCTAATTTATCAATTAAATGATCCAAATAATTTAAAAATAAATCGATATTTGAACTGTTTGGCCAATAACCATTTTCCTCAGGAAGAAGTGGCCAGAGATAAACCCCTACTTTTTGTATTTTGGCCTCTCTTAGAACATCAGAAAATTGCTCAAATTTTTCTTGATTATTAAAATCATTTTGATTAATCGCCAGATGCAATATGACATTGTGTTTTTTTAAAAAAGGAAGTTGAGATTTAACTTCAGTGTAAGCTTGAAACTCACTCCAGACATGAAAAGTTTGCCCAAAAAGGGGAAAGCTAAATAATAGCCCCAAAATAATTTTATACATTATTAAATTCTAACTTGTTTAAAAATTTAATTCGGTAGGAAATTTAGTCCATTATGAGGACGCGCCCTAAACTAATGAAACTTTAAGAGCATCAATTACTTTTTTATAAGAAGGCATATTATATTTTTGATAAACAGAATTAAATATTTCTCCCATCTCAGACTTGTTTTGTTCCAGACATAAGATCTGACGTGAGAACTCCTCTAAGACAATAAATAAAATGGTATGCGCTCCAAGACTTATATTGCCAGTTTCAACAAATCCAATTCCCAGAGGTGCTCCATGATGTTGTCTCACAATAATCTCAACCTCCGAAGGAAAACAATTTTGCGACTGAATAATATTGGCCATTAAATCAGCATGGTTTAAAACTAACCCTGAAGTCTTTTCATCCAGATTTGCTGCTTGTAATTCCAATTTGCTATTAATGGCGATATGAGAGTCGTCTAAAAGAAGCAAGTCATGAAGAAATGCTGCCGCTGATATTTTTTCCATTGCGTTTTCAAAAAACTTTCCTTTCCCGATATCAACCTTGGGCAGGGTCAACGCAGCAAGAAAACAAATGAGTTGAACATTCTTATACCCATAAGAAGTTTCTTTATTTGAAAGATCTTTTAGAAAAATTCCAAGTTTCTTTTTCTGAAAAGCTATCTCTTGTAACTCTTTAATGTATATCGAGGCCATTGCCATGGTCACTTCATTCACTCCACATTTATTTAAAATTTCTTTTTGCAATTCATACTTATGAGAGGCCACAACAATTCCAGTTTCTAAACTATTCTGATCACTGTTACATTTCATAAGTTGATTAAAAAAAATTTCTTTATTTTCTTTTTGTAAATACATTTCTCCAAGGCCTTGCTCTTCATATCGTTTGATAATATTTGGATCAAAAGATTCTCCCATCAAAAATCTTTTAATAAATTGATTCTCATCTTTTTTTCGCAATTTTATATAAATGTCACAACAGGGGATCTTGATAAAATAAAAACTCTTAATAGGTATCGGAACATAATCCGAAAGCTTGGCATCCTTTAATTGCTCACTTGTAAGTCCTAAACTTTTAATTAATGTCCTATTAAACTCCTCTATGCGAAATTTTCCAGGAAAAGAAATTAGATTTTGTGCGATTTGGGGAGTGTCCCCGATTATAAAAAGATATGTTTTGCTTTGTTTTTCATATAACTCGGCGACTAACATTTGAGTCGTTAATTCTTCACCTAGCTTATCTTTGCTTATAATGACATCAAATGTTTGTCCTGTTTTAAAAAGAGAAATTGCCTCATGGGCATTCGATACATGTAACGGATTAACCTCATACATCCTCATCAAATTTTGAGTCATCAAAACAATAAATTGTTTATCAAAATCTACAATCAGGGCCCTAAATAGCATTGAGTTACTCCTTTTGTTAAGGATAACCTAAATTTAAGGCAAAATTATATGAAAAATAAAATTATCCGGCATGATTAAAAGCTGATCAAATTGTTTTAATCGCCCAGACAATAGCGATATAGTGGGCAAAACTGCCACATAAAACAAAAATATGCCAAACCACATGATGATAAGGAACTTTTTTCATCAAATAAAAAATGGCCCCAAAGGTATAAAAAAATCCGCCCAAAAATATTGCAAAAAGAATATTCTTGCTGAAGGCCATTTTCATTTCATCTATCAGAACAAGAGAGAGCCAACTTAGAATAAAATACGATGCCACTGAAAGTGCTAGATGCTTATGACGAGCTCTTAATTTAAATACCACTCCACCAGTTGATAATATCCAAACAAGCGACAAGGCCAAGAGCGAAAAATACGAATGGTTTTTATGAAAGATAACAAGTAAAAAAGGTGTGTAGCTAGTGGCTATTAAAATATAAATACTGGCGTGGTCACATTTTTTTAAAAATAATTTGACATGAGGCCTGGTCGCTAAATGATAAAAAGTTGAAGAAGTGTAAACAGCAATCATGCCAAGAGCAAATAAACAAGTAGCAAATAAAAGGTGATTTGGCGTTTGTGCTTGCTTATTTATTAAGGTTTGAAAAAGCACAAATAAACCAAAAAGAATTCCCAAAAAATGGGTAAGGGCATGCCCAATTTCTTCTCGATCGCCATATTGAAATAAAATAATATCAGAATGCTTATTCTTCATTTATAAATCTTCGCAGAAAATACTCCAACTGCATTCAAGTTTTAATTAAATGACAAAACTTTTACAAATATTACTGAATTTTTTTAAAAATGTATTTTATTTCTTATTATTCTTTGAGGCTTTACCAGTGACATCAAATTCAAAACCCAGATTCAAAGTAACCTGTTGGCCAGAAGTAAAAGCCTTATCATGAAATCCTTCACTCACTAGCATAAATGAATGCCTAGCTCCGCCGTTAATTTTTGTGTCACCCACTTTTCCTTCAATTTGCAGGCCATATCCAGTATCAACTCTAGCACCAGTGTCGATATAATATATCCCTTTCAAAAAAGTTTCAATACACACTCGTACCTTTGCCTCTTCTTTGTTGCTACTACAAAGAGCGCCCAGGCCTGCTATATTTGGGCCTCCAAAAAATCGAAAATTTCCTTCACTATCTTTGTCACCTTGACCTGAAAAGCCCAGTTGACCTTTTAGTTTCAATGGGCCAATAAAATAATCCCTATTTCCCATAGTCATTTTATATCCAGCAGTAAAGTAACCGGGAGTGATAACATCATCTTTGGCCATGAATAAAAGAGCTTTTGCTTCCAATCCCTTACCAACATAAGCAGCACCGGCATCAATATATCCAATCTCTTTTTCACCTGAAACATCTTTTGATTTTCCAGAAGAAGCACTACCTGTACCAGCTTCAAATGCCATAACAACTACTACTTTATCCTTTTCTTCAGCATGGGCATTAATCATAAGTAACAAAGCAAAGATGCATGAAAGAAATGTCATAAAAACTCCTTCCCTAAATAAGTATATACACTATCTACTGCAAACAAGATGCCGTATTTCTCATTGGAATTTAGCGGAGTTGGGATTAGAGAAGGCGCTATAATTTTGTCTAAATTTTAGACAACTGACTGTAGTGTTCGGAGACATCGCAAACACTTGTTGGAATTTCTTTGTCTGTAGCAATGTTCTTATTTTTTAAAAACTATTTGGATTGATGTCAGATTTTTTCGAATATCTCTAAATTCTATTTTACCGTTTTTAAATTCAAAATTTCCGATAAAGGGGGTTTGAATAGAAAGCCATTCACTGGAAGTATTTATTGTTTTAGCATCATCAAAAATAATAAAATATTGCTCAATTATTGTGCCGTCATTTAATTTTTGCACAGGTCTTCCCATTTTAAATTCTTTACCCGATTTCAGATAAAAATTTTTTACTTTTTCAATGCTATCAGAAGTAAAATAAACCTTGCTTTGTGATTTAACGCCGGCCTTTTCACTTTCTTCTTTTGCTTTTTCGGTCAATTCCTTATCAAATTTTGCTCCAGGGTATTCAGTAAATGATCCTGCCCAAAGTGAACTCAACTGAGTTAGTAAAAAAATTATCATAAAAAATTTCATACTCTCTCTCCTTCTTTTGCGAAATTATTTGACATCCAGAAGCTCTCTGGCCGCTTGATTAATACGATTAATAATATTTATATTCCTTGGGCAATTGGAAGTTTTTGGCAATCGGGATGAGTCTAGCACTTCTAATTTTAAACGGCGATAACTTTCCTGCAAAAATTCTGCATCAGTTCCCTTTCCAGAAATTTCATGGGACTTAAGTGGACGCCCAAGTTTTTTTTCAACTTCTGCTAGATAATGTTTTTTTCTAAGGGCCGGACTATTGCGGCCGATTCCTTCAACTGGATCTTTTCTATAATCGTGAAAGTGAACAACTTCATCGGGAAAAATAACTAAGGGAACAAGTTTTTCTTGTTCCCATAAATATTTGTCTGGTGCCAAAGCATTTAAAATCAAGCGACGTTCATCAATATTAAAAGCACCCAACTGACGAGGGCCAAATTTTGTCGCAACATCATAATTGGCCACCGATAAGAAAGGTGAACCCAAAGGCTCGGTAGCATGATTGGCCATCATTACTGAAACAGAAGGTGGGTTTTTGCCCCTGGGGAGATTGTAGCGAGATGAGGCATCGCGAATCGCCTCTCTGCCAAATTTGTCTCTCATGGTATCCAAAGAACGCAGACGTCTGGTATAATTTCCCTGATTGCGAGTCATCACGGTAGACATCAAGAAAGGTTCCCCTTTTTGAGTTCTCAAAATAGTATCATCGTACATTCCTCGAAAAACGATTTGAGAACGTTTGGGATCGGGATTTTCTATCGCCTCCAACCAAATTTTCCACACATTTTTTTCTGATGGCGCCATTTTGTCCCAAGGTAGATAGGTCTCAATTAATTTACGCACTCCCTTGCGATCGCCTTTGGCCACTAGATCATTAAATTTATTTTGATTTTCTTCTAACTTAGAAAAGACTTTTTTGGCCCTTTCCCAAGACTCATTTCGCACTTTCATTTCAGCTCTCGCTTCCAATACAATTTTTTTATAAAGTTCTTCAGCATGTTTTTTTCTTGCTTCTAAATAATCATCGATAATTTTGCTCTGGTCAGAACTGGCAAAGAGTCCTTCTTTTTGATAATAGCGAACAGCATCCTCAGAGGTCAAAGAGGCCTCGAGTTCCAAACGCGCTAACTTTTCTAGGGCCTCTAAATCTCCTGCATTAGCATTTGCGACAATTTCTGCCCAATGAAAAGGGTGAATAAAACTTTTGAGCACCGTTTTATTTTTCCAAGGAACAGGCGTTCCTGTTATTTGCTGTAAATGGATCAACTCCTCTAAAACCACTGCGGGATTTTTAAGACCATCTTTTGTTATTTGTAAAAGGATAGTGAGATTTTTTGACTTCCCATCAATCACGGGAATAATCTGTGCCAAGCGGCCATCTGCTAACTCATCAACGACGGTAAGAGAAATTTCCCACGGCCGATTCGCCCCTGCAGCTTTGTTCATAAATTTTATTTCTTTGATCAAAATATTCTTGCTATTACCAGCCTCTGATAACTCTTTAAGCAATTCTTCGGTGCTCTGATTAGGAGGAAAAAAACTTAGGCCTTCTTTTCTTTTCGTTATGAGGCCATCGCCAACTTGAACAAATTTTAATTCACCTGTACGAGTTTCAGTAAAAGCTAAACCTCCGTAAGCTAAAGCTGAATCTTGATAAGTCTCAAGGAGAGAAAGTTCATCTAAATTGAAAACACCCAAGGAAATGTATTCTGGGGGTGGTGGGCCTCTCGCTACTTGAACAGTCAGAAATTTTACAAAATCTTTGTCGCTTTTTTTTATTTTATCTAAAATACTTTTGATTTCTGCCTCTATTTCTTTATTTGAAGCAGAAAGAAGAATAGCAATAGGCCCCTGGCGAGGAGACCAGCGACCCTCGATAAATTCGCCAGATAAACTCATCTTAGGTTTTAGGCCGGCATCACTTAAGCGATCAAATACAAGTGTCAATTTATCATCAGCAATTTGAAGTCTTTTAACCAAAACCTTAGTGGTAAATCCCGATTCTTCTTCAAGTAATTTTTGCAGTTCTAACTTAGTAGAAATCCCACGCCCTTCGGCCAGCTTTTTTATATGATATTTAGAAGCAAGATCTCTGCTCGGGGCAATTTCATCAATCCATTTTGTTAAAGCGAATTTTGTCACACTTTCGACAGCTGCAGGAAAACTCACTTTCCCATCGTCAAAAATAGCTTCGATAGTATCAATGAGAGCGGCCCGACGATCAGATGATGATGCCATCGCTAGATCCTGTCCCTCTGCCCCGACAATATCAGAGACGAGTAAAAAGGCTTGAAGTCGATCGCCTGTTTTATTAAAGACTGAAGCGAGATGAGCTGTTTCAATTTCTACAGCTTGAGCTTTGCCCTTATTGCTTTTTAACCACTCTTCAGTTTCTTCAAAAGGAGAAGAGACACTTACCACCGTTTCAATTTCTTTGGCGCCATGAGGGCCAATATCGGTAGCTAATTTGTATTTAATTCCGTTAGAATCAATTGTGCTTGATGGAATCACAACATCACCAACTTGAAGATTATTTCCTCCTAAAGAACCGGCAGTTCCTATATAAATAATATCTTTATGCCCCGTGGCCCTTAAAGCTTTCGCCACTGGAAGAATTTCATCACCCCAACTATTCGAAACGATTCTCCAGCGCTGAATTTTTTTATTTTTAGATTTTAAAAAATAATCTGAAATTTGATAAGTTCCCCGATCTAAATTAAAAACTGTAAATTGAGAAGCGGGAGAAATTTTATATTTTGAAAAATAGGGAAAAAGATTTTCATATAACTTATCCCATTTTGCTGCATTTTTCATGCAATGACGTAAGAGAAGATCAGGATCATTTTGTGCTTTCAGAAGAAATGCAAGTTCCTCCTCATCAAGTAAACTTGCCACTACCTTTGGATTACTTTTTTGAAATTCTATTAAACTCTCCGCCTTAGACAAAGATAAAAAAGTACGCTCAAAGGCCCCTTTTTGGCCAATGATGACCTTGTCTGCCAAAGGCAGAGTACTCAATACTTTTTCTAATACAACTGCTTCTTGTCTCAAATTTAAAAGAGCATCTCCAAAAACAGAAACGGGAGGAATAGATGCAAGTTTTTCACCATTCTTCCAACGAATTAAATTAATCTGCATAGAATAATGCTTCAGACGATCTGCTCCTCCGATTTCTGAAATGGCATAGTGGAAATCTTTTTCACCTGGACTTTGCACTAAATAAATCGGATTATAATTTCTCGCTCTGGTTTTTATTGTGCCAATAACTTTCATGCCCCTAGCTTTAAGACTGGCGTGAAAATTTGATACTGGGCCTATATGTAATTCAATTTCTCTGCCGGATTTTGAGGCCTCCCAAAAAACACCACGAGTGCTGCGATCTGAAACATAATGATCAACGTCCAAAAGAACATTGTCGGGATTTAAGTTTTTTTGAGGCAAAGGATAATCGCTATCAACATCTGAAATAATCCCTTGATAAACAACACCCTTATTTCTAGGAGTGACGGGCGCAATAACATAGGCCTCATTTAATTTTCGTTTATAAAAATCATATGGCCAACTAACATCACCTAGCGAAACCTTAAGCGTTGGTGACTTCTCTTTCAATATTTTTAAAATTAGTTTGTCATAGTTAAAGGCATCGCTAAGTTGTGTGGAATTTAAATTCATTTTAGAAATTGTTTCAGGAGTTATTTCCCCTAAGGCCACGACTAAATTCTCTTTTCCCTGAGAGGACATATGCATTTGCCATTTCTCAATATAGGCCTGGAAACGATCAATATTGAGAAAAGTTACGAGAGCTGCTTCTTCCCCGGCGTGGGAACTTTGAGCAGAAAATAAAAATAAATAAAAGAAGGCGATTAACGCCAAAAATCTCTTAAAAACCATCAGATACCTATCGAATTTTTTGCCATAAACTTAGCTACAAAAAATATTATCTTGCTTAGCATAGTTGACTTAATTACTGCCGTGAAAATTAAAATATAAATGGGCCCAACCGAGCGTATTTCTCAAGCTTTTTACAAGGGCAGTGGCCCAATTAAATGCTTCGGCAATTTTCGTTTGGTGTAATATTAAATAAAGTTTTATCTTAAATAAATGGAATCAAGGAGATTGCCATGGGACCAGGTACAATTGTTAAGTTAATTGAGCATGATAAAGAGTCCTTCGAAAATTTTTCAATTAAAGAAGTATCGATGTTTTTTGCCCATTCTGTGGCCCTAGGACTTATCCTCACTCTGGTGACAATTTTTGTTGCCAAAAAGATTGCAGGGCCTGGCATCGAAAAGAAGAAAAAAAATAAAATCATCATGGGATGCACTAATATTTTATTTATTACTGTAGGAATTACCGCCTTAATGACTCTGGCAAGTAATAATTTAGCAAGGGCCTTCGCCATCGGCGCCTGTATGAGTATTATTCGTTTCCGCGTGAGTATTGGGCCTAAGGCGCTCAGTTCAAATCTGCTCTTTGCCATTACTGTAGGTGTTGCTTGTGGCGTACAGATGATTGAAATCGCCTGGATCTTGACCGCTATTTATACCGTCATCCAACTTTCAATGTTAGCACTCATGGCAAAAACAAGCTCAGGAGAATTATTGCTCGATGAAGATGAAAAGGTCGAAATGTAATGGGCCAGCTATTTATTTCTTTAATCTTAGGCCTCATTATCTCTTCTGGTCTTCGATCTGAAGAAATGAAACTAATTAATGTTGCCACCTATGGTTTTAGTGACTACTTAAAAAAATCTATTTTCGGTGGAATATCAGGGCTAACTTACGATCAGAAAAAAAATAAAATTTACGCTGTCAGTGATGATCGCGATGAGTATGGAAAGGCCCGATATTACATTTTTGACCTTATTCAAAATAAAAATGGAACTTGGGATATTAAGTTAATCGACAAAGTTGAAACCCTAAACCCTGAAGGCAAAAGCTATCAAAAAAGCGATACCGACTATGAGGCCATTGCCCTAATGCCAGATGGAAATTTTTTGATTTCTTCTGAAGGTGGTCTTGATCAAGTACCGCCGATCTATCCCAGTTTTCTACTTTACTCTCCGGAGGGAAAATGGCTTAAAAATTTAAGTATTCCCGACGCCATTAAAGGAGATGAAAAAAGAACCTATGGAGCATATTACAATCGCGCAGTAGAAAGTTTGTCTTTCACTGAAGATAAAAAATATCTATTTTTTGGCACTGAATATTCGTTGATTCAAGATGGCCCACGGCCTACCTCGAAAGAGGGTGGGTATATTCGCATTTATAGGAGTGAACTGGACGATAAAGGTGATCTTAAACTTGGCGCAACTTATGTCTATCACCTAGATCCCGTACCACCTGTTAAAGGACTAAAAAAGAGTCAGAGGAGGGGCGACAATGGAATGACTGAAATATTTGCCCTAAATAAAGAAGAGTTTTTAACTTTGGAGAGAAGTTCTTATGAAGATATTATGGAAAATACCATTAAAATATTTAAGGCCTCAACCGCTCAGGCCACTGACGTTAAAGAACTTAAAACCTTAAAAAAAGCAAAATTTACTTCGATAAAAAAAGAACTCATTTTTGATCTAGATAGTGTGATGGGCAATATCCCTAAAACTCTTCACAGCTTTAATAAAATGGAAGGCATGACCCTTGGCCCAAAACTATCAGATGGTAGCAGATTAGTTATCATGGCCAGCGATAACGATTTTGTTTACGGCAGAGATACTCTTTTTATTTTTTTAAAATATACTGGTAGTGGTATATAGATTTATTTTTTAAAAATGTTCAGCCGATGTAAATAAGTTTTAACGTACTGAAGTTCTTCTTTTGAAAGAGATCCCATCTGCATGGGCATAGCACCAATGGTATTGGGGTGACGCTGAACTCGCTCCCAAACTTTATAACCCAGGTTAGTGGGAGAACCAGGCATCTTTTTTAATTCCACTTCTAATTTAGAAAGATCATCAAAAGGAATAACTGGCGGGCCCTTTGAAGTATACCCCCGGCCAGTATTGTCGCGATGACAAGTACTACATGTTTGAAAAATATCCTTAATTTGTTTTTTCAAGATGTCGTCGCTTAGCTCGCTTAGGATCTCTATTGGATTATCATCTGTAACAATAAGTGTTTGACATCTTTTTTCAACAAAATCTTCGGCAATTTTTTTTACGGAATTATTGTCACCAGAGAATGAGTCCTTGGAGGCCTTGGCAAGTCGTTCGCATGTGGGATTACTTTCCAGCTCTCGTCCAATGGCCTCAATATCATCTTGTGATAAAAGATTACTCTCGACATTATTAAAAATATCAGAAAATGAATAACTAGTTTCATCAATGGTCGGTGACCAGCGGTTCATTTTTACACCAAAAGGTTCTAAGAAATAACGATATTGAGCAACCCTAGTTGTACTTTCTTTTATAGTCACAATAGGCCGACTATCTTGGTAGCGATAGCGATAAGATTCAGACTTGCCTTCGCTCGGAGCATCGTAATAGGGATTGACGGGGTTCCCCTGACCTGGTCTAACCCCAACAATATTTAATCCAAGTTTTGCACGATTTAATTCCATCTCCGCTATCGCCATTTTCTTGGCCTCTTCTAAATTTTTTGCTTGTCCTGATTTTAAATAGGTCTCAATATGAAAATTCATTTGACGTCCAATTTTATCTAAAACAACTCTTTTTTGTCGGATATCAGTGTCCACTATTATATCATCCATAATTGATTTCTCTAGATTATTCTTGGGAGAAAGGCCCTCAGAAAAATTCATCTTATTTTTGTCATCTCCCTCTGCATTTTTTCCCATACCGCGAATATCAGCAAAACGTTTTTCCGCCAAATTCAAAAACCATTCAGGAACAAACTGATCCATATTTTGGCAATTATTCCGAAGTCCAAGCAAAATATATTTTAAGGATTTAAAGGCCTCCGGGTTAGGTACCTGTTCACGCAATTCACGACGGGCCATGCAGCCGGACCTGGAAACCAGGCGATCAAATATCACAACCCCCACTCCCCCGGCACTCCCCGGGAAAGTAATTCCCTCTCTCGTCATGGGATCAAGTTGAACTAATTTATCATTTTTTAATTCTTGGCCAATTCTCCCAGATGTTCGATCTCTCCCTGAAGAAGGTCTCGCTAAAAGTAGCGCGGACATCGGGTCGTTTGCGGGAGCAGATTCGGCACGCTTGATGAGATTTAAATATTCCTTAGCTTCTTTGCTATTTGGAACTAAGGTGTCTTTATTGGTGGGAATTGCACCCGCCCAGTAATTGTAATTGTCCCAGTTTGGTTTAGCAGGATTGCCGTGGCATTGAACACAAGAACTTGGATCCTTGTGCTGCTGGGCCTTACCATCTTGAGTATTAAATTCCATTTCCTGATAATCGAAGGCCTGCTTATGGGGATTCCACGTGGAAATTTCAACTTTATTATAACCACGTTCATTCGGTGAGGTATTAAAAGATACCCGGACATCACCCCGAGCACTGGTCATAATGACTCTGGGATTAGTTGCTGTGGCGGTTTGAAGACTTTGACTTTGTCCCATAAAAATAAAATTTGTACGTAAATCATCTGGCAAACTTTTAAGAAAGTTTGTCATGCTCATGTTTTTCCCGTTAGCACTGGCCATAATATTTTTTACAGTGTCGACTTCTTCTTCAACATCATTACAACTAGGTGGAGAATCAGGTACACCTTTTCTGAGAGGAAGAGGGCCCTTTTCAAAAAATCCGCCATAGCAGGTACCAACTTTAGCTGTTCCTTTAATGTCACAATTTAATCCATTCATGAATTGATAAGAAAACCCTCCAGAACAAGGACGGGCGCAAACAGTGGGATAACTCCCCTTGCAAACAGCGAAGGGCCCAGCGGGAGTGCAAGGAATTTCAGCATGAATAGCAGAGGAAGAGAGCGAGATAATAAGTGCAAAAAAATAAAATTTCACAATAATACTTCTCTTAAATTTTCGATAAAAAATGTAAAATAAACTCCCTCAAAAATAATTATAATCCATTTTAATAGTATTAGAACAGGGTATAATTTGGCCCCTAATAATCTTTTATTGGAATGATATACTCGTCATAATACTGAGTTTTTCCATAAAGGGGAACTCATTTGTAAGGAGAATATGCCTCTTCTATATGTCCCTTATAAAAAATTATTGGTACTTATTTTAGGCCCATTATTCACCCTTAACACTTGGTGTGTTTGTTCTAAATCACCTCCAGAAAGTGATAACGTAGACTATTCCTCACAAGTTGGGCCAATTAAAAATCAAGATACAATTGGGTGGTGTTATGCTTATACTTCTGCCGATTTGCTCAACCAATATCTGTATCTTAAAAAGGGCCCAAACCATGCCAATCTCGACGATACAGTTAGTCCAATATCTTTAGCGCTACTTTACAATCAACATAAATCTAGTGACCTTTTTAAATGTGATGATTCACTTTTCACCAGATCTACTCCTGACAAAAAACAGAAACATTTTGTTGAAGAAGGTGGAACAGGCTGCGAAACTTTAAAAATCGCCCTGTCTCAAAATGTATGTTTAGAAAATAAAATGCGCTCCGCCGATTATTCCTATGTCAGTGGGATCAACTGCTCAACAGACCGCAAATGCACTTTAGAAAATTTGTTAGACCAACTGAGTGACAATGCTAAAGGACAATTTACCTGTAGCGATTTGTCGGCGGTTCTTTTGTTAATACCAAAAATATTGCCCGAATCGGCTTGGGAAATTTTACAGTCTTCTAATCGCAATAACATTTTAAATAATTTAAGGGCCATCAATTGTGATTTTAAAATTAATCAAAATCCCCCCCCTGTGCCCAAATCCCTTACTTTTGATTTTACAAAATCTCTCTACAATGAAAACTTAGGCCGATTTATTCTAGAAAGAAATAATGAAATACTTTTTAATCAGATGGACGCAAAATTAAAGGAAGGAAAAGTTCTTTCTATTAGTTACTTTCCCCAATTTCTGCAAAATGAAAATTTTAAACACAAAAAGGATGCCACTTTAAAATCAGAAAACTCTGAGACAGAAGATGATACCCATGCCTCAACAATTGTAGGCAAACGCTTTAATCAAAATACTTGTGAAGTTGAATATATATTAAAAAACTCTTGGGGACAGGGATGTGGAAGTTATATGAAAGATAACAGTGTTGAAAAATTAGGATGTATCGCAAAAGCGAATGGCCAAATGTATATTGATGAGACTCCGGAAGAATGTAAAATGCGTATTGCCGATCCCATAGAATTAGACAAAAAAGAGTGCCAAAAATATGTTATCTATCATTCCGATATCATCAAGGCCAAAACTAATTGTGAAAACAAATATAAATCAGTAATGGCCAATCCCCGTTTACATTGTGAGGGCCCAGGGTATGTTTTTATTCCGAAGAGCGAACTTGCAAAAAATATGTTCGGTATTAATTATTTGGACTATTAATTCGCAGTCTATTATCGCTGCGACCACTGATGACATCACTTGTGTTAAAGTAGGCCAAATTAAATGGTATGAAAATAATTTTTTAAAAACTCAAAAGAAAGATTATTGTTTTAATACCAAGAGATTTGAAATTGAGTCATCTGAATGCGCCCAAAACATTAATTGCAAGGCCCATCAATATCAGTCTGTACCATTTGATAAAATTTTTTCTAAGCAAGGCTCACCAGGATTTAAACTTTGTAGCAGGTTTTATAATTCAACTCCAAAAGATATTAAGTTTAAAGCAAAAAAAGAGTGGGTTTCTGTTTCTATTTGCATCTTTCCCGATGGCCAGTTTATCGATATTCCTAGACTAATGGCACGTTCAAGATAACCCTATAAACCGCAATTTTTTGCTGCAGCATCAATCCTTTGATAAAGCTCCGTAATCCTCGGGATATCATTTCGAAGATTATTTAATCTCTCTTGAATTACTTTGGAGGCGCAATTTGCCGGTTGCCCCATTCCCAAAATAATCCCTCCATCGCATTTAGGATCATCACAATATTGCACTGATAATTGCACCAACTGGAGGGCACTATTCATGTAGGCCTGGTGTATCGCTAATTTGTCTTCCGTTGCTTTGTTGATTTTTGGAATAACTTCTTTGGCAACACTTTCATATTTTGTTGCGGCCCCTTTAACATAATAACAAAAACTTTTTTCATTTTTTTTGGCCGCCGATTCCGGAGCGGTCACAGGAATGAAAGAGATATCATCTTTAAGTCCTTCCGCCTTTTTTCGAATATCTGTACTGAGTAGAAAGGCCAAATCTTTTTTAAACTCGACAGAACATTTTTCTTCAGCTTGATTTTTTGTTTTCAATTTAATTAGCTCTTCAAGATTATTGCCATTCTTTTCAAAATTTTTATGGGAATTGCAATGGATACAATCAACTTCTTTTTTATCATCTTTGGCGAAAGAAATAGAAATGGAAAAGAGTATCAGTACAAAAAATAGACTATGGGCCATTGATAATCTCCTCGTGAAGAAACATTGACGACTATTCGGAAATTAAAATGAATCGCTAAACCGACCATTTTAGAACGGTATGCAATCAGACGTATCTATACTGGTTTACTTTTTACTTGAAAACTCAACTGGGATCAGTATATAAATCAAATATCAACCATTGTATTGTAAGGATTAAACAATGAATAACTTACCCAAAATAAATTATAAGTATTGGTCAATGATATTACTCTGTACAACAATGGGAGAACTGATTGGAAATCTACTCTCCCGAAACTTTCAGCTAGGATATACTTTAGGTGCAATAATCGACATTTGCATTTTTAGTTTCTTCATCTTTGGAGTCTTGTTTTTTAAATTCAAAAATGATTTTTTTTATTGGTTGTTAATACTTATGGGAAATATTGGTGGAACAAACCTTGCGGACTGGGTGACCTTGGAACCTTTAGATAACGATAAAAAATGGGGATTATTAAAACCCTTACAACTTGGCACTACAACTGGATCATTAGCAGTGCTTGGTACTTTGTTTTTAGTTTTATTTCTTTGGAAAATTACAAACAGAGAACAAAATCAGTCTAAATTATTAAATACTATTTTGTACTGGTTTGCCATTTTGATTAGTAGTACTTTTGGAACAACAAGTGGTGATTTTATTACAAATGATACCCCACTTGGAGCACTCGGCGGCAGTATCTTTTTAATCTTTTTATTAGCTATCGTTTATCTTTTATTTAAATACAAAAAATTAAATCAAGGAAGTTGTTACTGGTTGGCCTTGGTGCTCATGCATCCCATAGGGGCGACCATTGGCAATTACGTAAGTAAACCTATTGGTTTAAATTTAGGAAATATTTATACAAATCTTGTTATGATAATTCTTTTTGCAATTATTTATCTGCAAAATAAATATTCCCTTTCAAAAGCAGCGATTTAATACCAAAAAATAATTAATTTAGGTAAAGAGATAAGACCATATCCCAGGCCTCCAGAGCGCCTTTTAGTGCTTTACGCTCACATAGATGATCAATGATCAACCCCACCAAAGATTCATGCAATCTAGAAACATTTTGCTGAGTCGGAACAGATTTGGCCTCAGGGTTTTCTCTCTGGGCCGCCAAAAGATATTCCAAAATGCGATTCTGCGCCCCTTGCCGAATATTGGAATACATTTTAGAAAAAACTTTTTCTTGTGTCGCCTGGTAATAAAGCAGAATCACAAAACGCGCTTCGGCGGGGTATTTATAGGCCCAGCGAATATTGCCATGGCCATATTTGGCCAGTCGTTGATGAGCATTATCTTCCGGCAAGATAGTTTTATTCACTAAAGATTGGTTGTGAGTGACGATATATTGAATGGCCTCAAAATAAAGCGCCGATCGATTTTTAAAATAATACAGACAGGTGGCCTGGGCCACATTGCAAGCATCGGCCAGTTTTTGAAAAGAAGCTTGTTCGTGACCGTAGTTATCCACCAAATGAATAAATGTTTCTACCAATTTATTTTTGAGTTTGGGCCCTTTTGGGCGAACTTTTTTCTTGGCCACTTAATCTTCTCCTTTGATTTATACTACATGATATTGCCCATTTTTTGTAGGCCTTGAAATAAATCTTTGGGATCGATTTCTAAAATATATTCCCTGCCTTGAATGCCTTCAAAAGATTTGAGGGTTTTAAATCCCAAAGGTTTAAAGAGACGCCTGTGGGCCTCATCAACTTGAATGACAATTTTTGCTACATCGTTATGCGAACTGCTCATCATCGAGGCGGACATCTTCATTAAAGTAAGAGCATCTTGGCCCCCTTTTGAGTCCACTGCAAAACGCCCTAGTTCCACCACACTGCCTTTTGCTGGACGTTCAATTCTAAATCCAGGAGCTATTTTATCCATCAAGGCCTCCACTGGAAGAAGTTCCTTTTCAGAATGGGAGACGACGGAAATCAGGACACCTCGAATCTGTGGTTTTTCTAACGGCCCTTGGATGCGATGATTTCGCGCCAACATCGGCGATTCATGATATTCAAAAATAACCGGCCCATTTTTTCGAGTTTCTTCCAACAAGCTTTCAAGTTTCTTGATACTACTTTTATGCATCTTTCTAGTGCTCTTTAAAATTTCGTCATAGCTAATTTGGGTAAAAGGATTGGCCTGTGTGGCCTCGAAAAATTTTCTTGCTTCCTGCTCAAGGTCTTTTTCCGTTATGGCCCTTTTTTGCGCTAATTTTTCTTCCAACGTGGCAGTGGTGTAAACTCGTTTTTTAATTGGCCCCTCATTGATCCCCGCCAGCTTTTTAGGTCCCAAGTCAATGTGAGCAAAACCGTCTGGCCCATTGTCAGAGAGGATAAAATAAATGCTTCGATCTTGCATGTCCTGGCTAATTTTAAGCAAATCATTGACATCGTTTTTTTTGAGGTGCTTGAGTCGTTTGAGATAATTTTTGCTCACAAATTGCAGTGCTGAATCGGGAATCGCAGAGACAAAACCTCCCGGCCCTTTTAATTCTTTAACTCTTTTTCCCCATAAGACCCAAGAATAGGCCTCATGTCTTTTGGCCGGCTCAAGATAGTGATGAAAAGCAATCGCCACTTGCCCTTCCGATAGTTTTTCGAGATCAGCGTATTTTAAATAAAAAAGAGAAACAGTTTGCAAAAAATTGTGGCCGACATCTTCTTTGGTATAAGTATAAATTTCCCGGTAGTGTCTTCGATCCACAATACCAGTTAATGCAGAGAGGTTTTCTCGTTCGTGATGCTCAAGAAGGCCCAAATCATCAAGGGCCCGTAAAATGAAGTCTCGATAAGGCGCAGGCAAGGCCATTAGT
>JAHEZZ010000112.1 GCA_023250815.1 Bdellovibrionales bacterium | reverse complement strand
GGTGAAATAAAAAAATCGGAGACTGCTTCTTCGTAAAATACTCAATCGTGCTCTAGAGCACATCTGCATTTTTTAGCGGCCTTTACTCTTTGACACAACTTTTAATAGGCCATACAATTTTTAAAGAATTATTTGTTAGGAGGATTTTTTGAAGAAAATGATTTCTTTTTTTGTATGTCTGCTTTTTTTAATAACATCTAAAAGTTATGCTGGTTGGGATGAGCTTATTGGCTGCTATAAAACTCTCGAATGGAATGGAGTAGCGGTTCCTGCTAATGATTACGGGCTAACTACTAAAATTTCCAAAGATGTTCAGACTTTTTTTACGGTGGATACCGAAGGAAGGCCTCTGCCTGGATTCAACTTCCTTCTTTATCAAAGTGATAATAATAACGGAGGAGCTGTTTATGGATATGCGGTGGCCTTTAGCACTCTCGGTGAATATAGGGAATCTCGTGGCCTCAACAGTTTTGAATTTCAAGGAATGGTTCGCTACGCTTTTCAACCTGAAATTCTTTTCCATTTAAACAACAAAGTGGAGTTTCGAAAGCTAGAGGGAGATAAAATTTGGCTTCACAATTTTATCAAGATTGAGGAGACAAATGATTTTAATGAAGACGATACTTATCTGCTAGAGAAGACATCCTGTTCTCAATAACCCCAACTTAAGGCATCTTGAGTTCTTTGCAAAAATCTATAAAAGAAAGAACTCTGATATTTCCTGATTGGTAGTCTTTCTTCCCTAGGTGGACTTGATAAAAATGGGGGATAGGGAGCCGTTCTTTGAAATATTTAATTGCTTCGCTGATCGCCCCTTCTCCTTTTTTGCATTCCACTGCAAATATGGCCTTTTTGTTTTTGGTCACCACAAAATCAATTTCTCTTTTAAATACATCGCGGACATAACATAGTTCCATTTTGTGTCCTTCAGTATCTTCTAAATAATGGCAATATTTTAAAAGTTGAGAGGCCACTAAATTTTCAAAACGAGCGCCGGGGGATTCCACCATGCTCCAATCCCAAAGATAGAGTTTTTTTTCTTTTTTAACAGTTCTTGTTTTTTTATTTCCAAAAGGGGCAATTCGAAAACAGAAATAGAGATTTTCAAATATAGAAATCCATCTTTCGACGGTTTTATGATCAACTTCTAAATCTTCTCGAAGAGATTTTATAGACAAAGGTGATCCTACTTTTGAAGGTAGCAGTTCTGCCAAGGTTTCGATTAGAGATATATCTTTGACTTTTTCTAGGTCTCTCAAATCTTCCCGAATGACTCGCGAAATTCTTTGTGTTTGCCATAGGCGGTGGTGATTGGGATCTGCTTTAAAAAGAGGTTCAGGGAAACCTGAAAAATTGAGCAGGCGAGTGATGTCAGCGGGTTTAGGATTTGGATTGTATTCCAAGAGTGAAAAAGGGTGTAGGCGAAGGTAATAATAGCGTCCCATCAAGCTGTCGCCGCCTTTTCTAAAATAATCCAGGCGACTAGAACCAGTCACTAAAAAATTCAGACGGGATTTGTTGGTATCATAAAGTCCTTTAATTAAGTTTCGCCAATTTTTATATTTGTGAATCTCATCCACTATAATTAAGCAAGAGGAGCTAGGGAGTTCTTCATTTTTTAATTTTTTTTGCGCCTTGGGACTGTCCCAATTAAAGTAGTGAGGGTGATCTTCTTTGGCATGAGGAGAGATAAGGGCCAGTGAAAAAGTAGTTTTTCCCGCCTGTCGTGGCCCTCCCAAAAAACACATCTTTTCTTTTAAAAACTGTAAAACGGCCTTTTCGATGTATCTCATAATCATCCGCACTAAAATGGAGTTAAGTCTATTTTAGTTTAAACTAAAATAGAGTCAAGTCTATTTTAGTATTTTTTGAGAAATTAACTTCCGCAGGAAATACAGCCTTCAGGGTCTTCCAGTGAGCACAACATATCCTGGCGATTGCTATCGGGATTATTGTTGGCCAAGATTTGAGCACTGGCAGCAGCAGCGGCCATTAAAGGTGATAGAGTAGTCGTTGTGCTGATTTCCTTGGCGGTCTGTTTTACCGTGAATTGTACAGCGTTGACTGCCGCCCTTGTACGCAGATAGTACATGCCGGTTTTAAGTCCTGCTTTCCAAGCATAAAAATGCATCGAAGATAGTTTTCCAAAATTAGGCGCTTCCATGTGGATGTTGAGACTTTGACTTTGATCGATGTAGGGGCCCCTTCCGCGGGCCAGATCAATCACTGAACGCTGTTTAATTTCCCACACTGTTTTATAAAGGGCCTTAAGTTCATCGGAGATTGAAGCGATATTTTGGATGGAACCATTTTGAGCGATAATTTCATTTCGCATTTGTTCACTCCAAAGCCCGCATGCGATTAAATCGTTCACTAAAAATTTATTGACTACGGCAAATTCTCCGGAGAGCACTCGGCGCACATAAATGTTAGAAGTGATAGGTTCAAAACATTCAGTGTTGCCTAAAATTTGTGAAGTAGAAGCGGTTGGCATGGGGGCAATAAGCAGAGAATTTTTTACTCCATACTTTTTAATTTCCCCTCGAAGTTGATCCCAGTTCCAATAAACTCCAGAAGGTTTTACTCCCCACATATCAAATTGCAATAGGCCTTGAGAAATAGGGCTTCCGGCATAGGTTTCGTAAGCTCCTGTTGTTTTTGCCAAGTCTTTTGAAGCGCTCAGAGCGGCAAAATAAATAGTTTCGAAAATCTGATTATTTAAAGTAAGCGCCGCTTCTGATTCGTAAGGTAAGCGCATTTCAAAAAAAGTATCGGCCAATCCTTGAACGCCTATACCGATAGGGCGGTGGCGTCGGTTACTTTTTTCCGCTTCCGGTACAGGGTAAAAATTAATGTCGATAATGCGGTTGAGATTGATCGCCATCCGATAAACTACATCGTAAAGTTTTTTATGATTGTAAACTTTTGACCCGTCTACGGTATCGACAAATCGATTGAGGGCCACTGAGGCCAAATTGCAAACGGCCACTTCGTCAGGTGCAGTATACTCCATAATTTCGGTGCATAAATTACTTGATTTAATAGTGCCCAAATTTTTTTGATTGGACTTTTCGTTAGCAGCATCTTTGTAGAGCATATAGGGAGAACCACTTTCTACTTGTGATTCTAAAATAGCAAACCAAAGATCTTGAGCGCGGATAACTTTTTTAGTGCGCCCTTCTTTTTCGTAGCGAGCATAAAGCGCTTCAAACTCGGCACCATAACAATCAGCAAGCCCGGGAGATTCGTGGGGGCAAAAAAGCGACCATTCACCATCTTCCTCAACCCGTCTCATAAATAAATCGGGAATCCATAGAGCGTAGAATAAGTCTCTCGCCCTCATTTCATCTTTTCCGGTATTCTTCTTCATTTCTAAAAAATCAAAAATGTCGGCATGCCAAGGTTCTAGATAAATAGCAAAAGCGCCTTTTCTTTTTCCTCCACCTTGATCGACGTAGCGGGCGGTATCGTTAAACACTTTGAGCATCGGCACAATGCCGTTTGAAGTTCCATTGGTGCCTTTGATAAATGAGCCCTTGGCGCGAATATTGTGAACAGCCAGTCCGATGCCGCCAGCGGACTGGGAAATTAGAGCGCACTGCCTGAGGGTATCGTAAATTCCCAGGATGCTGTCGTCTTTCATTGTTAAAAGAAAACAAGATGAAAGTTGAGGGCGGTTGGTGCCGGAATTAAAAAGAGTGGGCGAGGCGTGAGTGAACCATTTTTCACTCATCAAATTATAAGTTTCAATGGCCGCTTCAATATCATTTAAGTGTATGCCCAAAGAAACTCGCATAAGCATTTGGCCGGGGCGTTCCATCACCTTGCCTTTCATGCGCAGAAGATAAGAGCGCTCCAAGGTTTTAAATCCAAAATAATCGTAACTAAAATCCCGGGCGTCGATTACCGCCTTGTCTAATCTTTCAGCGTGCTTCATCACCATTTCGTAAAGTTCTTTTGAAATAAGCGGAGAGTGTTCACCAGTGATAGCATTTTTAAAGTGGTACATGGCCTTAATATTTTCCGAAAAACAGCCGCGAGTTTCTTTGTGTAAATTAGAAACAGCAATGCGCCCAGCGAGAGTGGAGTAATCGGGATTCATGGTGGAAAGATAGGCCGCCGTTTCCGCTGCCAGCTGATCTAATTCTTTGGTGGTAATCCCGTCGTAAATTCCCTCGATTACTTTTTTAGTTATTAAAGTAGAATCGACCGATTTGAGATCTGGGCCAAAACAAAGTTGGTCAATTCTCTGGGTAATTTTGTCGAATTTAACCGGTTCTTTTTCGCCACTTCTGGTAATTACGTACATTTTTATTCTCCTTTAAAAGTCCATATCTAAAGAAAAAACTTGTTGCGACTTCTCGCCAAGCACGTTGGCCTTTTGGTATTCGGTCACTCGTTTTTCAAAAAAATTAGTTTTACCTTCAAGGGAAATCATTTCCATCCACTCAAAAGGGTTTGCGGTTTTATAAAGAGCAGGGCATCCCAGTTGCTGCAGCCAATGATCGGCGACAAACTCGATATATTGTCCCATCATTTGGGCGTTCATTCCAATCAGTCCAACGGGCAGGGATTCGGTGATAAATTCTTTTTCGATGGCCACCGCATCTTTGATAATTTGTTTAATAATAGATCGCTCTGCTTTTTCTGATTCGTTTAAGAGCTGGTGAAGAGCACAGGCAAATTGGCAATGTAGCCCTTCATCGCGACTAATAAATTCATTTGAGGTGGCCAGTCCTGGCATGAGCCCTCTTTTCTTCAGCCAATAAATAGCGCAAAAAGACCCGGAAAAGAAAATTCCTTCAATGGCGGCAAAGGCCACTAAGCGATGGGCAAAAGGACTGTCAGAATGAATCCACTTCATTGCCCATTCTGCTTTTTTAGCGACACAGGGAAGAGTTTTTACAGCGTGAAAAAGGCGGTGTTTTTCTTCCGGGTTTTTGACGTAGGTATCGATTAAAAGGCCATAGGTTTCACTGTGGATATTTTCCATGGCAATTTGAAAACCATAAAAACAGCGGGCCTCGGGGATTTGCACTTCATTAAAAAATCGCAGCGCCAGGTTTTCATTGACGATGCCATCACTGGCAGCAAAAAAGGCCAGCACGTGGGTGATGAAATGTTTTTCGTCGCTTGACAGTTTTTCCCAATCGGAAAGGTCAGCAGCTAAATCGATTTCTTCAGCAGTCCAGAAGGTTGCCACGTGATTTTTATACATGTCCCATAGTTCGTGATAGGCGAGAGGAAAAATGACAAAGCGTTGGTCATTGGCCGCTAATAGCGATGGTCTTTCAATTGATGCTGTTGATTGGGGCGTGACGCTCAAAACTCCTCCAGTATTACTCTAAAAAATAATCGAGGGAATGCATAAAAATTGGCGTCACTCTACAAAATACGCAAAACAATAGTGTGGCGAAATATTTTTCGCTAATCACATTACTGCCAGGTTTAAGCTGGGCCTAAACCCACTTTGTATTTGTGGGGTACGGTGGTTTTTCAAGTCCCGCTCATAAAGTTTCTTCCTCTTTATGCTCATCGGTCCTAGACGTCTGCAAAGACGCTCACATGTCCTCTTCAAAAAAAGTGTAACAGCAGGGTTCCGATCCGAGAAGATGTCTTTTTTCTAAAATTATATGACCGCCAGCGGGGATTACAAAATTTATGAAAATTGTGCGCCGAAAACTGGTTTTTTTTTCTTGACGGCCGATGGCCTTTTAAAAACTGAGATAATTTTCCCACTGAGAAATATAATTTTGTAGTTCTTCTTGAGCGGTAAGCAGTTTAAGTTTAACTTCCTCTGCCCATTCGTTTGCTTTTTCAGATCTTCGCTCTTTTAATTCTTTTTTCCAGCTCTGAATTTGTGCCAACTTTAATTCAATTTTTTCCCTAAGCTCAATTAAGCGCCGATCAATAGAAAGGGGAATACCTTGCTTTTTTACCAAGCGATACTGAGTGCCCAAGCGGGCCTTCCAAATTTCTTTTTCCGAAGTCCATTTTAGACTTTTGGCAAGGCCTATAAGAGAGGACAAATAGATCAACCATTTGGTGGGATCAAAGTGGTACCATTTTACTCCGTTTCGATAGTCACTTGGAAAGACATGGTGAAAATTGTGATACCCTTCACCGTAAGTTATGAGAGTTAAGAAATAATTATCTCGGGCGCTTTCTTTTTCGCTGTAGGGGCGAGAACCCCAAAGGTGTGAAAGAGAGTTGATAAAAAAAGTAGCATGATGAACAAAAACGATTCGCAGTAATCCTCCCCATAAAACGCCTCCCCAGAAATCGGCAAAAAAGAGGGCACAAAAAATTCCCGGTAAAATCAGGCCAGAAAAAAGGGCGAGAGGAAAATAATAGCGATGCTGCCAAGAAACCATCCGGGCCATCTCTAGGTCTTTTGGGTAAGAGGTCAGTTGTAAATCTTTTTCATCTAAAAGAATCCAACCGATATGGGCGTACCAAAAACCACGGCCAATATTATAGGGGTCTCGGCCTGAGTCGGCATGGGTGTGATGGATGCGATGGTCACTACACCATTTTAAGGCGCTATTTTGGAAGGCCCCAGCGCCAAAAAAAAGAAACAAAAATTCTAAAATGGGGTTGGCCACATAAGTGCGGTGAGAAAAAAGGCGGTGATACCCAGCAGTGATTGATAATCCGGCGGCAAAATAGAATACTAAGAAGGTCAAGAAGTGAAAGGGGTAAAAACGATGAGTGGCCAGATGCCATACAACGAAGATAATAGTCAAGATCGGGACAAGTATCAAAAATGAGGAATTCACCCAATCAATTTTTAGCTTCTTATTTTCCATGAAATACCCTTGTGAAAGATATTCTTCTTATCGGTTATTTTAAAATAGATTGGGGAAAATGTTTGTAAAACTATTGTAATACCAATTCCACTCATTAGGGTGAGATTCCCCATTCGCTATGTGTTGTTTTCGCCACCTAAAAAAAAATTCCCCAAGAAGTAATTTTAAAATACAATGACCTTCAATGCGAATTAGGGGGGAGATCATGATTGATTTGTTAGCGAAGGTCAAAGAGCGCCTGGATGAGATTGGCGAATTGAAAAAGGCCAAGTATCCCTCTGCTTGTCAAGGCCAGGTTTTGGCCTTTATCAATCAAAAAGGCGGCGTAGGTAAAACCACTATGGCCTATAATTTTGCTCAAGGCCTGGCCCGTCAGGGAAAAAAAGTTTTGTGCTTAGATATGGATCCTCAGGCCAATCTCACTTTGCTTTTTGATGGCGTTATAAAAAAAGATGAGGGGTATAATCTCTATCATCTCCTGGTAAATTCCGTGCGGGAATTAAAATCGCTTCACACCCCAGTAGTCTTTAAAGATATTTTGCTGGAAAAAAATAATTTGGCGTTGTTACCAGGGGCACAGGATTTAGCAGGCCTTGATCTGGCCCTGGCACAAGTGAACACCACTCCAAAACAATTAGTGCTAAAGCGTTTTATTGAAAAAAACGATCTCACTTCCCATTACGATGCTATTATTATCGATGCACCACCAACACTGGGCCTTCTGGTCATAAATATTTTGTGTGCCTGTCATGGTGTGATGGTTCCTTTTCGCCCCGATGAATTTTCCAAGGCAGGGCTAAAACATTTTTACCAAGTTTTAGATGAGATAAAAGAAATGGGGTTGACTGAAGCACCTAAGATTTTGGCCCACATCCCTAATTTAGTTGATCCCAGAAGAAAACAAGAGGGACTAGATCTCAAACGTATCGAGGAAGATTTGATTATTTTATCGGGAGACAAAAAATCTCGAGTAGTGGCGCCTTTTTATAATCGCTCACAGCTGGTTAGGGCGCTTGCTCAAAAAAAATCGGTGTATGATTATGAGGCGGTGGAATTTATAGAACTGCAAGAAAAATTTAATCAGCTTACCAATATGATGAGTGAGCTAAACCCATAGGATAAAAATGAACGCAAAAAAGAAAAACCCGTTATTTGTAGTGACCAATCAAGGCAAAGATGTGGAGCAGGCGAACAGCATGTTTGAGGCCCTCATTAAAAAATTAGGATTAACTAAAAGTATTGCTCAGCTTGAAAAATGGTTGGGGGATTTTTTTCAATTTCTTTTTAGTCTCGTGAAAAATTATGCCATCTTAGTTGCTGTCAAAAATATTTTAGATGAGCTTGTCATAAAATTAGAAAATTTATTGAAAAGCATTTATCCCCAGGCCTACTTTTACAAGGCCTAATACCATACCCTTGGTTTAAAAAGCAGCGGAAAATCCTTAAATTCATTTTTTCGATGTTGGTAAAATTCAACTCTTGAAGGAAGCCAAATAGAAATGCCTTTAAAGAGCCCCAGGAGGTAACTATTTTTTTTACCTAATTGCGCTTCTTTTGGGTCTACATAAAGTGAACCAAAAGTAGACGCCAAAATAGTTCTATTAAGAGCATCAAGTGTTTGGTTGCAAAGAGCTTCAAGAAGAGATGCCCCTTCGCTTTCACCCTCTTTTATTTTTTCTTCATAGATCATTTTTTTAAGGGCCCCGATAAAAAGGCCAATATCTCTAGTTTCT
>JAHEZZ010000246.1 GCA_023250815.1 Bdellovibrionales bacterium | reverse complement strand
TGCCCTAAATTGCATTAATTTATCACCGACAGCTTCCCAGATGACAAGTTTCAAGAAGATTGAATTTGTCTGGGCCCCAACAGGATTGGTACAATTGCCAGCATGACATTTTTCGCTGGGATTTTAATAAATACTTTTAAAAAGAAATGGAAATCTCCTGCTTGGGTAATGGCCCTTGTTCTTTCTCTATTTACTCTTACTTTTTATAATTTTAGTTTGTGGTTATTTCTTTTTAGTAAAATTGATCTCGCTGATATTTCCAATTGGCCTTTTTTTCTTGGCCTCTACTTCATGGCATTTGCCCTACTTAATATTTTATTTAATCTTTTTTTACTGCCCAAAATTGGCAAAATAATTCTTTCTATTTTATTTATTTTGAACTCTGCTCTGGTTTATTTTATGGCCACCTTTAAAACAGTGTTTGATAAAAACATGATGCTTAATGTAATTGGAACTGATCTGGCGGAGGCCAAAGAATTAATTACTTTGGGATTAATATTATCCATTATTTTTTTAGGATTTGTGCCAGTTATTTTTCTTTGGAAAAAAATTGAAATAGATTACCACTCTTTCTTAAAAGAAATGAAAACAAAAACGACGAGTATTGCGCTTTCTTTCTTTTTAATCTTTGGCACTTTTTTAGTAATGAATAAAAAGTTTACTTTTTTTTTTCGATCTAATCGAGTGCTCAAGCATTATTTGGTGCCGCTTAATTATTTAGATGCTTCTCGAGTTCTTTTTAGCAACAATACGATGAGTGAAGTAGTGCTTTTAAAAATAAGTGAGGATGCCCTGCTTGATTCTTCTTGGCAAAAAATTAAAAATAAAACAATAGTAGTTTTAGTTTTAGGTGAAACTGCTCGTTATAAAAATTTTTCGGTGAATGGTTATCAGCGAAATACAAATCCGTATTTGTCCAAAGAGGATATTATTAGTTTTAAAAATGCCTATTCCTGTGGAACGGCCACGGCGGTTTCTCTTCCTTGTATGTTTTCTCATAAATCAAAAGTTAATTTTGAAGAGAAAGATATTTATCAGTATGAGAACCTTTTAGATTTTTATAAAAAAGCAGGGTTTTCTGTTTACTGGCGGGACAACAATACTGGCTGTAAAGGAGTTTGCGATAGAGTAAATCACCAAGAGCTTCGTCATCTTGAAGATAAAAAGCTTTGTCTTTCAGATGTTTGTTGGGATGAAATTATGTTGCAAGATCTGGATAAAGCGGTGGAGAGTGGTGGAGATAAAATTCTAATCGTGATGCACCAACTGGGTAGCCATGGGCCGGCCTATAATAAACATTGCCCTCCCGAATTTCATCAATTTCCCAACTCTTGTAATAAGAAACAACTGATTGATTGTTCCAAAGAACAGGTTACGAGTGCCTATGACAATACTATTTTATATACAGATTATTTTTTAGGTAAAACTATCAATTTTTTAAAAAATTATAAAGAGGCCAACACCGCCATGATTTATCTTTCTGATCATGGGGAGTCTCTTGGCGAAAATGGAGTTTATCTTCATGGTCTTCCTTATATGATTGCCCCTGAAGAGCAAATTCATATTCCTTTTATTCTTTGGCTTTCTCCTCATTTTGTGAGCAGTTTTAAGATTGACAAAAAATGCTTAAATCAATTGCAAAATGAGAAGATTTCACATGATAATCTTTTTCATTCTATGCTTGGGTTGGTGAATATCAATACTTCTTATCTGGATAATTCTTTAAATATTTTTTCTGCTTGTCGAGTAGGTGATCATTGAAGAAAGTTTTAATATTTCTGATTTTTATAAATATTAACTGTTATGGAGGATTTAAAGAAGAACTAACTTCTCCTGTGACAACAAGTGCTCGAACTCCTTTTTTAATTAGTTCGGGTTTAACATTAACCAGTGTTTTTTTCCAGCATTCCGTCGGTGATCCCATTTTAGAAAATGCCTCTCAAGATAAACCCCTTGGGCGTTATTCTAAATATGGGGATCTCATGGGTCATCTTGTTCCTAACGGTCTTTATATTTTAGGAATGGGGTTAGACGGTTATTTGAGGGACGCTACTCATTATCAAAATGCCCTAGTAATGTTTAAGGCCACTGTTTATGCTGCTGCAATCTGCACTATTTTAAAATATTCAGTTCAAGAAAAAAGACCTGGTAGCGATAATAAAAGATCATTTCCATCTGGACATAGTACTACTGCATTTGCTTTTGCATCAGTCGCTGCTGCTTACCATGCTTGGCCTTGGGGAGTGGGGGCCTATTCGATCGCAGGTCTGGTTGGTTATAGTCGTCTCAATGATAATGCTCATTATTTGCATGACGTCCTTGCCGGGGCAACAATTGGAATTGGATATGGTTTAGGGCTTTATTATTTGGCGAATAATGAGTCGAGTAGTACTGCAGTTTATTTGTTGCCAACGATAGATGGCCCGCCTCATTTGCAAGTGAACTTTAGTTTTTAGTTTCCATGGTATACCCTTCGCACTTTGCTTTTCAAGCAAACCGCTGCGGGTATACCACTCGTAATACTGAGTTTTCCGTACTGGAAAACTCAAACGTGATGAGTATATATTCATTCAAAAGAGTATTATGGACAACTGTCTGTGCTCAAACTATATTTGAAAAATGAATTTAGAAATGTTTTTTTATTTGATTTTAGGGCATCTTGTAGGGGCCTTTGGAACAA
>JAHEZZ010000245.1 GCA_023250815.1 Bdellovibrionales bacterium | reverse complement strand
AAAATTGCCACAAATAACGCCAGCGAGTCGGTGGTCTTTAAACAAATCGACAGTGGCGATATGCCGATGGGTGGGGCCCGCTTGCCTCAAGAATCAATCGACATAATGAAAAAGTATATTGAAGGCCTGTCATTTTCTCCAAGTCCAACAAACAGCGAAGCATTTTTAAAAATTCAAAAAAGCATTTTAGAACCCCATTGTTTTAGCTGCCATGCTGGTTGGGAAAATAACGAAAGCGATTTTATAAAAAAAGTTGTCCCCGGGAAATCCAGTGAATCGCCAGTCTTTAAACAAATCGACAATGGAGATATGCCGATGGGTGGGGCCCGCTTGCCTCAAGAGTCAATCGATCAAGTGAAAAAGTATATCGATTCACTTGCTGTAGTTGTCGATCCTGTCGAAGTAAAAGCTTCTTTTGCCTCAATTAAATTTCATCTGATTGAAAAAAGTTGTTTGTGGTGCCACAACCATATCAACGCCGAACGAAGAAAAATCCCCAACTTTGAAGAGCGCACAATTATCCAAAATAACGCCGATAAAATTATTTATAAAATAACTACGGCCCGAGAGCTAGATAATAAACCAATGCCACCCACGGCCAGCAGTGCTCCTGTTCCTAAAGCTGAAGTTATTTGGGCCTTTAAAGAATGGCAACTAGCGGGTTTCCCCGACTAGTTTTTGAAATGCATTTTTTGCATGATCAGTTGTTTAATTTGTCATAGATACCACTGAGTTTCAGTGTTATTTCAGCTCACAACAAGGAGAAAAAATGAAAACATTATTTTTAATCGGAACTTTACTCAGTGGAAATCTATTTGCCAATCTTGTACCTGCAAGATCTTTTGGCGAGACTTTTGTGGATGGAAAAAATTATAAAACAATAACCCTGAGGTCTGATGAACTTCACGATGATGTGGTCGATAATCTCTTTCTACTCATGGGACTAAACGGCCATACAATTAATGGCGCCGACTGCGAGTTATTCCCGCTGAGTTTGCTTCAAGGATTTAATAAACCCAACCCCTCGAAGTACCCCCAAAGCGCCACTTTGCATTTTCAAAATGAGGAAATTTCAGTGTCAAAAAATGAACTTAGAGTGGTGGGGTCTACCGCCCATACGCTCTACAATCTTTTAGAAAATAATTTTTTTCATTTAAAGTCTGTAGTTAAAACTTTTGAATTTTTAACACAAACCCTGACTTACAAAAATATCACTTGTTCTGCCTTCAGGCCGGATCTCGATTACATTTGCAAACTAAATCTGCAATCGACTGGTGAGGATGAAGTTCTTGATGATGAGAATCTCGAATAACAACTCAAAAAAAAATTTTGGCAAGGTGAGAGAAGTTTTAATCGAAGCTTTGTCTGACTCTCTGTCTGGATTATTTCCGGCCATAATTTTCTTGAAAGTTAAAGCTGGCCAGCGCCCACCACCACACTGAAATGAGGTGGTAATCTCCTCGTTTATTTTTTAAAAATATTCAAATAATCTTCAAACTCAAACAAACGATTCTTTTTTCTACCTGTCATTTCTCTTAGAATATTTAATCTCACAAATTCTTGAATCATTGTATTGGCCGCCGGATGCTTAAAAAGATAATGCAGAAGCTCTAGGCCTTTTTAATTTCCTGTCCGGTAGCAATTTAGAGCGTGTCCTTATTTGGATTTCTACTGCAGAGATGGCATTTTACCCATCTCCCTCGCTACGGAATTCAACTTACCGGTGCAGCTTTTCTCTCGTATCTTTTTTTAGATAAAGATGAAATTGAGGTCATCCTTTTTGGATCTATGGCCACTCATAAAGAAAACCAGTTTTCTGATATTGGAATTTTAGATATCACAAATTCTTCCAACTTTAATTCAATATTAAGTGGCCTAAGTTTATTTAATTAAAATTCGGTATTATTGCCAATCTGACGAATTTTCGTTTTAAGATGCTATTTCATTAGAAATTTTTTGGCCATCTCTTGCTACAGTATTTGCATGTATATCGTAACCATTGGGCCACGCAAGTGAACCAGATTCTATAAAAACTTTCTTAAAAAAATTTAAATCCTGTAGAGGTAAAATCATATCTCCAGTTTTTTTTAGTACGAAAGCCATATCATATTTGTAGGTAGTATGATTATCTAATTCACAAATTAAGTAATAATCAAATGCTTTTACTGAGATAATTTTTCTCATTGGTCTGCTCCCGGAATTTTAAATAACGTTTGATTCTGCTCCATTCGTTTCCAATTTTCTAATAGTTCAGACTGATGTTCTAAGGCCCATTCCTTAATTAACTTTGTAGCTTTTATTGGGAATTTTTTTGTTTCTGTAATTTCGCCTGTATTAATTGAAAATATTGCTTCATATCCTTGATATTCAGCATGAAAATGTGGAGGATTATGTTCTTCAAAATACATCTTGATTAGTATTCCAAAAAAACTAGAAATTGTTGGCATTAAAAACTTCCCTTTCAAGATCCAATTTATTCAGATTATACAATGATATGCTTCAAGGCAAATAACTTCGGCGAACATTAAATTTTAGGCCAGCAAGAAGTAACCAGATAAGCGCTTGCATATTACTTTGGGTAATATTTAATTTTGCATACATCTCTAACATCGATGGCAAATATTCCTTGCCCGGGCCTTGCATTTCGGCGATTTTAAGGCCATTTCCTTTGACGGGCCTTGGTGTTTTTCCGT
>JAHEZZ010000244.1 GCA_023250815.1 Bdellovibrionales bacterium | reverse complement strand
GGAAGAATTGGCCAAACGCATGGAGGCCAACCCTTATTATTCACTGCGGGCATTTTCCCGATCTCTTCAGTTAACACCTGGAGGTGTTAGCGAGATTGTCGCTGGCAAGCGAGGGCTTTCTCTTAAACGTGCCCAGAAAATTTTATTGCATCTCAATTTATCTCCGGAAAAAGAAAAGGAATTTTTAAAACCATTTTTTAGCAATTTAAATAAATCAAATGAAATTATTTACAATCAAATAAATTCGGACATGCTGAAAGTAATGAGCACTTGGTATTACTTTGCTCTCTTAAGTTTGGCATGCCTTGAAAATTCAAAATCCGATGAAGAATGGGTTGCCCACAGACTGGGAATTAGCACAGAAAAAAGCAAAGAGGCCCTCGATCGACTAGAAAAATTGCAGCTCATAAAAAGAAAAAAGGGAAAGCTGACTCGTACTTCCACTCCGCTACAAACTAGCGACGGCGTGCCATCCATTTACCTGCAAAAACTTCACAGCGAATTTTTACTTAAATCAATTGAAAATTTAAAAGAAGTTCCGGTGGATTTAAGAGACAACACGGCGATGGTTATGTCCATCGATCCGAAAAATATTAAAAAAGCGAAATTAAAAATTAAAAATTTTAGAAGAAGTTTGGCCAAACTTATGGAATCCGGAAACCAAAGCGAAGTCTACGCACTCAATATTTCATTAACACCATTAACCAAAAACGAGGATACAAAATGAAAACTTCAACACTGTTAAGAATGATTATGATTTGTTTACTGTCTCTGAGTTTGCATGCGGGAGACGAAATCGGAAATGGCGGCGATGTGGTGGTTTGCAAAAATCAAACTGGGGAAATCTCCAGCGCCAGACTGCTTGATTACTATGAAGGCGAAAACCGCGGTTTTAGTTTAGACCTAGGTGAAAAAGAATTGCCTGTGCTAGAAAAAGTGCAATTGGCCTTAAATCGTCTAGAACAAAGAGATGCAGTGCTCGCCTATCTTTTGAAAGAAAGCTCTAAGAATTTTATGCAACAAACTCTTTTTAAAAAGAAAATCATTCTGAGAAATATTTCCGATAGCGAAGAAGTTTACGTAGAACAAAACTGCGAAGTCTCTCAAATTGCCATCAATCAAAAAGTAGTTATGCCTGGAGATAAAAAATATATTATTTCCGAAGACCTGTGGAATCTTTTAGACAACGACAATAAAGCGGGCGTTATTCTTCACGAAATTCTCTACGACCGTTTTTCCGCCATCGGACATAGCAACTCCAGGTCAGCTCGATATTTAAATAGCAAAATAAGCTCGGCATCTTTTTTAGATTTATCTTGGAGCGAGTACAAACAATTACAAAAAGAACTGAAATACTGGGGCAAAATTAAACTCTTTGAAATGCCCGAAAGCATAGACCCGCATATTGGCGAAGTTTTTACTTTTGTAAACGACACTCCTCAGGAAATTTTTGATAGAGAGGGAAATCTAGAATGTATTTTTGCCAAAGAGATAACTGAGGTAAGTGCCACTGATGCTTTCTTCGACAGATATCTTATTGCACAAGAAACCCGTTTGGAAAATTTAACTTTTGGCGACCCTCAAAAGTGTTTTCAAAGGCACTGGAGTAAAGATGGAATGCTCACTAACAAAATGGCAACCCTTAATAAGTTAAAAGATCAATTGATGGATTACCAAAATGTCGATCAAGGGTGCGAAAATTTTCAGGATGAAAAATACAGCTGTTTGCAGTCTAATATTACGTCGCTCAAAAAAAGAAAAATAGAAGTTTCAGGAATTATCTTTGAGGGTTATGAGGTCGGCACACTCTTAATTAAAAAAAATAAGGAAACCGGAGTGGAAAAAAAGATCGAAGAAAAAACGATTGTATCTCCCAGTTTCCCCTTCGTTAATTATTATGTGCAATCGCAATACTCAGTCGATGGCCAAATTCGAGTAAATGAAAAACTGGAAAAAATTGAAAAAGGCAACTTAACCGCTTCCAGAAACCACTTTTTTGATCATTTTTATTCTCACTCTTTTTTAATCGGACACAGCATGATGGTCTCTTGGAAGTACTGGAAATACAGCGAAAACTTCCCGCTACTTCAAGAATTGGAACTCTTGCCAACCGAAGGCATACTCGACTCTTACTCTAGTGAAGATGGCAGCAAAAGCAACTCCTTTTGGAACAAGATTCTTGGATTTGAAATTACCGGTGTTGAGTCACTCTGGATTGATGAAACCCTTTCAGAAGGAAGAGTTTTTAAACTTGAAAATACTCAATGCAAATTATTTTATAAATTTGATTATGCCGTCACTAAAAATGAAGGCTCAAAATATTTTATCAGCCGACTCTTAAAGCACGTTGATTTTACACCCTATGCAAATATAGAACCTGCCTGCCAAAATCTTCTGGCAGTTGAATCTAAAAAAGTGGAACAAGCGAAAGTGGAAAAAATTCAACTGGAAATCCTCTCCGAAAATAAAATAAAATTTAATAATATGGAACTGGAAAGAAAGGCGAAATAATTTTTCTGAGCATGAACTATCGGGCCACCTGTCAATCCCAACCTAGGTGGATGTTCAAAAACTCCTGAATGCTTGGAACTTATAAATCTTTAAGCATTTTTTTTTGAAGAATAATGGCAGCAATCGGAACACATAATCCGATCGCCGCTGACAGGATTGCCACATGGTGAATTCCGGTTAGATGCCCAAGATT
>JAHEZZ010000111.1 GCA_023250815.1 Bdellovibrionales bacterium | reverse complement strand
GGGAATGCTAACCAGCGGTGAATACCAACTTAAATCGGCCAATGGAGAAAAAAAAGCTTCGCTCATGATTGAAGAGGCCAGCACCGCCGCCGTCGATCAGTTTATTTATGCTCAAGTAACGAGCGTTGAATCTGATCCCACCACTCAAAAAATAACTTTAAATGCACTTAATCCCAGCTTTTGCTTGGAATACAAAGGCCTTAAGTTAATTCCCAGTGCCGATAAAAAAGTGCTTTCGGTTTTGCCAATCATGGAAAAAGTTAAAGATTTTTGCCCACTTAAGATGGTGCCTTTTAGTGTTGATTTTGAGTTGCCTCCAGGTCTTGTCAAAGAAAATTTACTTTTACACGTAAGGAGTATGGAAGGAAAATCAGTTAATGCTATCTACAATCAGTTTTTAGAATAAAAATTATATAAAAATAAAGGCCCGTTAAAAAGATGGGCCTTTATTTTTTCAGTCTCGTTTCTAGAAGTTCACCCAAGGCCCTTAAAGCATCTACCCAAGTAAATATTCCCACTATTTTATTGTTATCCTCTACAATCACGCTGCCATATTTGTTTTCCGCCATTTGATTACAAATCGTGTTTAATTTTGCTTCAGCATTGGCAACCAATATTTTAGTAACACAAACATTTTTTACTGCTTCAAGCTTAATATCAACACCTTTTAGGCCGAGAAATCTGTGCAAATCTCTATCAGATAATATTCCGTAGACTTTGCTTCTCTCCATTACCGGAAGGTGTCTAATATTATTCTTATGCATCATCGCTTCAGCTTCTGCTAAACTTGCGGTGCTTTCAATCGTCACTGGTGTAGTCGTCATATATTTTGAAATGACAGGTATCTCTTTCATTTTTAACTCCTAATATTTACTATTTATTTTCCAACACTACCCCTGGTTTTGCCATTTTACCTTGATGAAGATTTCAAAATTTTCTAATTAAAATCATAATTATGGAAGTTATACTGGTTCCAGTACTTATAAATTTTTGCGGTCTTCTAAGCGACCAATGACATCTATATTTCTGAATATACTTTTTTCAGCATTTTCTAAAATAAATTTTAATTTCATATTCTTCTCTGTTCGCATTTTTAAAAGGGTATCAAAATAATCTTTTTTAGAATCAAAATAAAGCCCCGTAATTGGATTATATTCTCCTCCTGCTAAAAAATGGTGATACCCATCATAAAGGCCCGGGCCAATTACTTTCGTCTCATGTCCCAAAAGAGAAACAGGAAGAGAAGGTTTCCAGGCATTATTATAAAGAACTGAAAATTGTTGTTCAAAAACTTTTACTAATCGAACTCCATTTTCTAAACGCTCAAGTGTGATATCTGAATTTCTATCGGCCAAATCAATAGGATAAAATGAGGCCTTTCCTTTAAAAACGGCCAGCGTAGTAAGTGATAAACTTTTTCGGTAAACAAATTGTCCGCTAGAAAATTGAGGATTAACTGCTGCACCTTCAGAAGTTAAAAATAATTGCGGTTGATAATTATTTTCTTTTAATATTTTGTCTGTTAATTCTTTATCTGTTTGATAAAGAATTTTTCCAAAATCAAGAGTAATTCCAATCGTTTTCTTTGTATCTTTGCTATAAGAATAAATGGTCCCATCCGTTTTTTGTTTTAACTCTACAAGTTTGCCATTATGTAATTTTATTTTTATAAATGCACCATCCCCCACACTTAATAAATCATTGTGATAAATGGCCCCTTCTTGTTGCAATTCTAATTCTTGTCGTAGATCAGAATTTTCTGCTGTCAAAATCTTTCTTGTAATCGGGCCTTTAAACTCTATGATCTTTCCAAGTTCAAGATCTTTAAAAAAGGGAATCTTCTTGGCAGGCAAACTTGTATGAAGAACTTGAGAGTTTTTTTCCACCTGCTCCACTGTCCCAATCTCTGCAGGAGGAGTGATTATTTTAATTCTTTGCTCATTTTGCTCATTACTTTCAAGCTTCTTTACAGAGACTTCGGAAAGTTTAAGAGTGGTCGCCCCATCCAAGTTCAAAATCAAACTTATACAGATAGATAATGATGCAAGTAAGGTTACACACTCCACGGCAAGTGCTCGATAAGTTCGATGGCCCTCAAATTTGCATATTTTTTCTGCAATGCCCCTGCCTGTTGCCGATAAAATAATAACTGGAAATAAAATATAAGATAATAAACATCGGCACACACCTCTTAGCCTTTTCTTTAAATGATTACCCTTTTGATCAATTCCTAAAAGGTACTCACCGAGTGAAACTCCTAAAAGCATATGACATAAAAGATCAAAAAAAATGACTCCTAAAAAAGGTGAAGTATATTGAGAAATGACCGCCTTGACTTTTTCACCATCATTGATAAAAAAATTGAAAAAACTAATTTGAGAGTAAATAAAACTTTCAACATGATGAAAAATAATAAAAGAGATGCGTGACAAATATTCATTCTCTTTGGCAATCTGGCCATAATAGGGGCCGATCTTAAAAAGAATTGCAAATCTGGTGAGAAAAGCAAGTAGATATTTAAAAAGGCCAGGCGACACCACCTGCTCAAATGACTTTTCATATTCTTCAAAAGTAAATTTAGATTGTAATTCTTTTTCTCTTTCTAATTTTTTGGTCAATTCTTCAATCTCGGGATTGACACGAGGGTAATCACCATTTTTTATTTTCTCATTTAAATCATCTTTAATTTCTGTCGCTTGCTCAACCGGACATTTTAACAAGCGTGATAAATCATAAACCCCTCTGTTTTCCAAATCCCCAATATCTTTTACGCCTCTATTAATTAAATCGCCGGCCATGGTTTTATCTATACCACTAATTATTTTCAAATTATTAATTCGAAGTTTAAAAATTTCAGACTCTAGCTTTTTTGTCTTCTTTTTTAAATTTTCCAATGTATTGCGTTCAAAAAAAGATAGATCATTCAAAATATTAAAAAACACTTTGGCCAAAGGACGAATAAGAGGAGGAAGATTTTCAATGAAATCTACTCTTTGAAATCTAAACTTTTGAACAAGTGCTCTAAGATCCGTACCATAAACTTCCTCGTTATTTTGAATTTCTATTTCATCTTCTGTAAATTTAACCTCTTTCACTTTATTTTTTTGCAACTTTTTCTTTAATTTTTCTTTCTTCTTAAAAATTGAAACGAGCTTCGAAAATAAATAAGATAAGTTACCACCATCTCCTTTTGTTTCATTTTGAGACAATAATAAATTTGTTTTGCTTTTTTCTTTTTCAATGGCCCAAGCAAAACCAGGAGGAGCATTTGTCATAATTTCTAATTCAAAATGACCACACAAAAATTTTGCATCATAAGGAACATCATATGTCTTATGAGGAATTAAATTATAGTCCTTAAAAGTTACAATATGGGGGCCAGGATGCTTTACTAGAATTTTTCCCGCACGAAGGCCAACAACTAACATTAATTCCGGAACATCTTTATCCTCTATTAAAACATGACATTTATTTTTATCAGAACCTATAAACATTTTTGAAGTTAACTCAAATGCACTTTCTTCTCCTTTATTATTTTTAATAACAATAACTGGTTTTAAATTTCGATTTAATTTTATGATGTTGCTATTTTCTTGAAGTTCTTCACTTTTAAAATTTTTAACAACTGAAGTGAATGTCATATCTTCACTAAGCGAAGAGTGATCCGCATTTTCTGAAATTTTCTTAGCTCCATTAATATTGGCCAAAATAACACCTCAAATGTTCAAATGACTTATCGTCTAACACCCCAATCTTATTAAGTTATTATGATGGAGAAGGTGAAGTATTTCCCCAGATAGGGCGCCAGTAAAAAAGTATACTTAGCAGAAAGGCCAATGGATTCTCTCGGGTATATACTGATTCCAAGTAATCTTCATTTGAAAACTCAAACATGATCAGTATACCTTCAAAGCACTGGCCATAATTCGATCACTAATTCTTTTTCAATTTTTTCTAGTTCTTTTATTATAACAGTCTCCTCACCTTTTAAAATAAAATGTCCCACGTCTTCACCTAGACCCAGTCGATTACTAACGACATCACCAATTTTAATTTTTAATTTTTGCTTAACGAGAAAAGATGAATTCTCAACCAATTCCCAGCCCCTCATTTTTTTAACTTTCCCCGGACCTGGATGTAAAAGATATGAAAGAGATGAGGTTTGAGCAGCATTGTTTATTTTCATTTCTGATTCAAAAAAAGTTTTTAAAAAAACTTCCCATGAATCAATGCCATAACTCTCCGATAAAAGCTTCATAATATGCCCACCGGGAGGACGCCAGGCAACCTCCCCAAAAATAATTTTATTTTCAGAAGTCAAAAAAAACTCCAAATGAGTCATGCCATTTTCAATTTCAAGGGCCTCTAGTACTTTTTGATTTAAATCAAGAATTATTTTATTTCGCTCACTACTAAAATTTGCGGGAACTAAATTACACTTTCCATATTTCAAATACCTTGTTATATTTGTGAAAAATATTTTTTTATTACAAATAAAACTTTCAACACTTGATTCTTCTTCGTAAGAAATTAATTTTTCAACAATTTTATTTTCCGACAACGCATTTTGCAAGATTTCACTTTGCTTAGAAATAATCAAATTGCGACTCCCTGATCCAACCCTATCCTTAATGACGATTTGAGGCCCCCAATCCTGTTGTATTTTTTTTATATCAAGTTTTTGATTTCCTCGCATAAAAGGAGTTATAGGTATTTCACAAATGGCCAACTTCTCTTTCATCAGCAATTTATCAAATACCAAAGAATAAAAATCAAGATGTCGTCTATTTTCAAAAGGCAAAAGACAAAAAATTTTCTGCGCCCAATAAACTCCTTTTTCGGTAACCGGAATTAAGTAAATTTTTTTTTCTTTTAAATCTTCTTTTCTTGGCAGTACTTTTCCCATTCCTTTACAATGCTTGTATCGCAGGATGTCTAATTTTTTGGGCGCATCCTCAAAATAAATAAAATAATCAATCCGTTGCTTCTCAAGGGACCTAATGGCCTCTTGGCGAAACCCGCTTAAAATAACAAAGCGTAAATAAGAAGGTGGAGAACCTATTAACATATTTCCTTTGAGCAACTATTTTGATAATTGTATTATGAATTTATATTTTCTAAAAGGATTGAATATTTATGTTTGATACAATCACCAATGATATTAAAACGGCAATGAAGGCCGGACAAAAAGAAAAACTCGATGCGCTTCGAATGCTTAAGGCCAAGCTGATTGAAAATAAAACCTCTGCGAAGCCTAAATTAGAAAGCGATGTTGTCATTGCTTATTATAAACAACTTAAAGACTCAATAGAGGCCTTCCCAGTGGGGGCACCTCAGATCGCAGCAGTTATTGCCGAACTAAAACACCTCGACTGCTACATGCCAAAACAACTTGATGAAAACAAAGTAAGATCTATTATTTGTGAAATTGTGGAAAAACTCAAGGCCACAGGCAAACCAAATATGGGCATGGTAATGAAAGAATTATCTCCCCAAATCAAGGGCCAATTTGACGGGAAAAGAGCAAATGAAATGGTAAACGAAGAGCTTGCAAAATAATATTTTTCCAGATCATTTTTCTTATTGTCTTAAATCTTTTCTGAGGATTTTTCCCACATTTGACTTCGGTAAATCCTTTCGAAATTCGACTAATTTTGGAATTTTATAGCCCGTTAGATTTTTTTTACAATACTCTATAATTTCTTCTTCCGTAAGAGTGGGATCTTTTTTAACAATAAAGGCCTTTACTTTCTCTCCGCTTTTTTCATCCGGAACTCCTATCACTGCACATTCAAAAACTTTTGCATGAGTCGACAAAACCTCTTCAACTTCGTTGGGGTAAACATTAAATCCAGAAACTAGTATCATATCTTTTTTACGATCCACCAACTTGATAAAACCCTTTTTATCCATGAACCCAATATCACCTGTTCTAAAATAGCCATCAGCGGTCATTACTTTTGCCGTTTCATCTGGACGATTCCAATAACCACGCATCACCTGAGGCCCCTTCACGCAAACTTCTCCCACTTCGCCAATAGGCAAATCTTTGCCTTCATCATCTTTCATCACAACGATAGTGGAAGGAACAGGCAATCCAACATTTCCTGAGAACTCTGAAGAATTAGGCAAATTTAAGGTCACAAGAGGTGACGTTTCTGAAAGACCATAACCTTCCAAAAGCGGAACCTTGGTAATTTCCTTCCACTTATCGGCGGTGGTTTTTTGAACCGCCATTCCTCCGCCGATAACAAATCTCAAATGAGAAAAATCTAGTTTCTTAAATTCTTCATTATTTATGAGCGCATTAAAAAGAGTGTTTACCCCCGTAAGTGCCGTGTAATTCCATTTTTTAAGTTCTTTTATAAAACCTGGAATATCTTTAGGATTAGTAATTAAGACGTTGAGTCCACCGATGGCAGAAAAAATAAAACAATTCGCAGTGAGTGAAAAAATATGATAAAGTGGAAGCGGAGTGATGACAATTTCTTGCCCGTCTCTAAGATTTGCTTTAATCCATTCCTTTGCCTGCATAACATTGGCAATCACATTCCCATGACTCAACTCCGCCCCTTTGGAAACTCCCGTAGTACCACCAGTATATTGTAAAAAAGCAGTATTGGATGGGGCCATCTTCACTTCTTTAAATTGGCCAAGCTGACCTGATAAAAGAATCTCTTTAAATGAAATTGCACCGGTAATATTCCAATGAGGCACCATTTTTTTTATTCGCTTAATAACAAAATTGACAATCAAATTTTTAGGAAATTTTAGCAAGTCGCCAATTTCTGTAACCACCACATGCTTGACGCCCGTTTGCGGCAATACTTTTTCTAGTACGTGGGCAGAATTTGCAAAAATAACAATGGCCTTCGCTCCTGAATCTTTTAGTTGATGTTCTAATTCTCGAGCGGTGTACAAAGGATTGACGTTAACCACAATCATACCGGCCCTTAAAACGCCAAATAGGGCGATGGGGTATTGAAGAATATTGGGCATCATTAATGCCACCCTATCGTTTGCTGACATTGCTAAATTATTTTGTAAAAAACTAGCAAATTTCTTAGAAGCAACATCAATTTCTCGATAGGTAAGAGTCGTGCCCATATTGCTAAAGGCCGGTCTGTCTGGGTATTTTCGAAAAGCTTCTTCTAGAATATCTGCAACACTAGTGTAAGTATGAGGTGCAATTTCTTTTAGCATTCCTGTTGGATAACTTTGATACCAAATTTGTTCCATATTAAAGACCTCACTAGTTGCAAAACAAAATATTTATACCGCTCATATGTACTGTATTTTTCAGTTAGAAAAACTCAAATGTGAAGAGCACAATCCAAGCGATTAATCACAATGGCAATTCTATACTGGTTCCAGTTGAGTTTTCAAGTGAAGATTATACCAATTCCACTAATTAATGGTGGCATCTTTAGCGCTACTTTTTGCCATCTTACATTTCTCATCGTCGTAAAATACTCAACGTGCCCGAGGGCACGTCTGCGTTTTTTCTCCTCTTCAAAACGCAATCTGGCAAAAACTAACACCAAATCTATCCACCATTAATTAGTGGAATTGGTATTAGTTGGAATTTTACGTCAGAATCAAGAATGAGAAAAAAAACTTTAAATTTTAAAATATCAATGATAAAAATTTGTTTTAGTTTTTTATTTTAAGGAGCATTGGAAATGAGCACTAAATTGTACTGTGGGAATTTACCCTACAGCGCCACAGAAGAGACCCTATCTGCGCACTTTGCATCAGCTGGTACAGTTGTATCAGTACGTATCATCATGGACAAAATGTCTGGCCAAAGCAAAGGTTTTGGCTTTGTCGAAATGTCATCACCTGAAGAGGCCCAAGCGGCAATTGAGAAACTCAACAGCGAACAATTTGGCGGAAGAAGCCTGAAAATTTCTGAGGCAAAGCCACAAGAACCAAGAACTGGCGGCGGAGATCGAGGACATAGAGGTGGAGGTGATCGCGGATCAAGGGGGAGTGGTTACGGAGATGATCGCGGCCCTAGGGGCGGCGGCAATAATTATTAATAAAAATTAATATTTGCAATTGGTATAACTAATCCAAAAAAATTGCTTTTTGACTTCCTAACAAATGCGAAGATATCATACGCTACGAGTATACCACTCGTAATACCTAATTTTTTCGCAACGGAGAAAGTAAAAATGAATTTTTTCGGATTAGTTTTTTGTCTTTTTTATTCTATTCAAATCTACGCTTCAACAGATAAAACTAATACCCATCCTGATATTTTTCCCGACATTTCAAACAAAGATTATCAACAACTTTGGCAAAAATATTCAGACACCAAAAAGGGCAATGAAATTATTGATCCCAATATCAATGAAGCAATTTCCGCTGGTGAAAAACTTTATTCCTGGATTCGATTAATAAATTCAACAAGAACCGAGGAAAATAAAATTAAATTAACTGGGCCTGGAACCTTAAGAGGGATCCCGATAGATCAACCTATGAAATATTCACCAACAATTATCGCTGACAAGCTAATTAAAATAAAAAAAGAACTGAACGCAGAGATGTCGGAAATTATTTTTTCTAATACCCCTGTGAAGTCAGAAATTAACACAAGCAATGAAGAATTCATCAAAAATGCCAGAGAAATTTCCCGAGGCTATGACCATGCAGTACGCTGGC
>JAHEZZ010000110.1 GCA_023250815.1 Bdellovibrionales bacterium | reverse complement strand
TGCTTAATTCTTTGAGATACTGCATCCCAATTTGTATATTTATATCTGGATTATGAAGTTCTTTAATATGTACATTTTTTTTGTACCTTTTTGCGGTGTTTGGCATTAGTTGCATAAGGCCCTGGGCCCCTGCAATGGAGACGGCATATTTATTAAAAGCTGATTCTTGCCTCATTAAAGAGATGGGCAAAGAGAGAGGAAGTTGTCCAATATTTTTTTTTATGATGCTCATATTTTCTGTAGGAAATAAATAACGGATCATTCGCTCTGTAATAACTATTTTGTCATCTAATGTTTGATGGATTGCTCTGAAATTAAGGTAGTGTTTGTTGTTTTTAAATAAGATTTCAGATAGTTTTTCTATTTTATAATTTCGATCTAGGTCAGAAACAGCTTGTTTAGAAATACCCTCTATGATTGAGTCAATTTCAGCATTCACAAATTTGTCATATCCAATCTCCGCCCAGTATTTAATTCGCTCAATTGAAGAGTTAAAAGAGGTTTCTTTAATGCTTGCCAGCTGTCGATTCGCTTTTATTGGCGGGGGTTGAAATATATTAAAACTTAGGACCACGGCGGAGTAATATCCCAATGGGTAGTTGGTAATCAGTCGAGAGAAATATTTTTGAGATAAAACAGTATCGCCTAACTTATAATGACAATAGCCAATCCAAAAAATAAGTTTTTGATCTAAAAAATTAATTTCATCATATATTTTATTCTTTTTTGCAAGCTCAATTGGCGATTTAAAATCGCCTCTTACAATATATGACCAATACTGGTTAAAGATTGATTCATTTTTAAGATCTTCGATTGAAAGAGTGGAGGAATAGTCCATTATTTTTTTAGAAAGGTTTTCTTCTCCCCTGGAGAGTAAAGATTTGGCAGTCGAAGTAAAGAGCAGCCATGACTTTTTTAAATCAAGACTTTCTACATTCTCGGAGTAAAAAGAGACGGCATAGTCAAAGTATTTTGCTGAATCGACAATGTCTCCGCGGTCATAATGAACGAGGATTTGATCTAGGATACTCTTTAGTTCTTTTTGAAATAAGTTCTTACTATCTTTACTTGTGTCGTTTGTGAGTTGAATTATATTACTTAACTCCTGAGAGGGTGGGAGGATAGAAGTGATTTCGCTGTCAACAAAGTCGTTATCAATCTTAATAAGCTCAATGTAGTTTTCTGCAAGTTCTAAAAAATCCATTGAAGAGTTGTCAACCGTTGAAAGATATTGCGAAAAAAATGTTCTGAATTCCTTGGGAGATGATTTAAATAGATCAAAGGTCTTTTCAGTTTTGTTTTTGTCACCCGACTTGGCAAGTCCTTTGTAAAACTTTTCGAAACACTTTCCCGCAGTGGCATAGTAAAAAAGTTTAATGACTTTGTTTTTCTGACTGTTGTATTTACCGAGAAAATCTTTACAGACGGGGTATAGTTTTTCACTTGCGCTTTCTGCTTGCACCTTGGTGATCTCAAGTGAAAGAGGCATAAATTCAGAAAAGATTGAGGTTGAAGAAATTTTTTGGAGTTTCCTAGAATCACCCGAATCAAGTTTGCCATCGATCGTTTTTTTATAAATTTCAATTATTTCTTTTGCCTGCTTTCGCATATTTATTTCAAGATATTCTATCGCAAAAGTTTTACAGCTAATGCCGAGAAAAAATATGCCAATGAAGACTTTTTTATTAATCATGTAACTCTTTAAGAGGGGCTTTGGTTAAATCTATTTTGAATTTCGTTTAGCTTTTTAGTAATTTCTGTTAGGACAATTTTTTTATCGTCAGGAACAATATGTGATAAATTATTTATATAAGCATTAACCTCGCTTAGATACACGAAGTCTTTTTTATAATTCTCCTGAATATGCCCGATTGCATCGTTGTAGTCTTCGGCCAGCTCTGGAAAATAATCACCATCTCTAAAATATAAAGCTCCCATATCATTATTGCTTTTTATTGATTTTAAAAACTTACGAGTTTTATAAATTGGGCCTGCAACCTTATGGCTGACGAGGATGCAGGCACAGAAAATAATAAAGGTAAATCCAACTTGCCAAACGGCCAAAAATTTAATGAGATCAACCTTTTTATCTGCGAGTGCTTTTACGGTAGTTGGTGAAACCTGAATAAGGTTATTTGAAATATTACTTATTAATTCATAAATAGTAAGGGGATAAATTATGCTTGATAGAAATGTTATAAAACAAACATAAAAACTTAATTTAAGCTGAAAGTTGGGATTGATTAAATAAATTCTTCTTTTGTGGGCCACATGATCTCTTTTTTGAGCCTTCATTAATTTTAATATGGGCTAGATATATATTAAACTAAATTATAATATAGCTACATATGCCGTTTATTATAAATTTATACCCTTCGCACTCTTGAGCTTATTAGTCTTGAAAAATCAAAGGCGAGGATTATAACCAACTTAAACAGTCGGATGGGATGAAAGAATTAAACTTGTTAACAATATTTCAAAGGATGCAAGATCAAGAATCATTGATGTTTACCGGGAAAATAAATATTTTAAATGCAAAGACTTCGGAAATGACAGGAGTCATAACGATGATTGATGGAGAAATTAATTCTTTTCGATACAAAAATTTCAACGGTCTAGACGCATTGGTTTTAATTTTTTTTGAAGAAGCAAAATATGCCAATTTAAAATATCTAATTGAGCCTGAGATTTTGAAAAGATCTACGAATAATAACGAAGTGAAATTCTCTGAGATTCTGCCAGAAATTAAAAGAATTTACAAAGAGATGTGGAATTCTTCCAGCTTAAGGCCAAAAAATGATCTAATATTTTTATTAAATGGAGATTTTTTACTGAATGGGCCGGTGGTCACCAAGGAGGAATTTTTACTTATGAGAGTGATTGTGGACTTTAATAAGGTTTCAGAAATTTATCAGCACTCGTTTTTGACCGAACACTTTACGACGTCCTCTTTAGTTTCTCTTCGAAAAAAGGGTGCAATTAAAGTTTTAAAATATAAATAAGGAGAAAAAAATGAAAACTCAAAAACATAATGAAGGTGAATTAAAATCTCTTACGGTGAATATTGAAAAAGATGTTGTTGAATCAATTGAGAGGATGACAAAACATAGTGGCCTAAGTACAGATGAAATCGTTGTCGTTGCCCTTAAGAGGTTTCGCTCAAGTCATTCAGAGCTAGAGGGGCGAATTCCAATTGCCGAATAAATTTTGAACAGTGACTAATTAAAATACATTATTTTATTATCATCATTTTCCAAGCATTTGAATATTGGAATTTTTTTGTGGATTAGTGTCCATTTTCTCGACACTAAATAATGGCATATTTGTTGCACCTCCTAAGTTGTATATTTACGAGGTGATTTATGAAAACTTTAAAAAGCACAGTGCTTGCCCTGTTTGCACTTGGCTCACTCACAGTAATGTCTTATGCCGCTCTTCTTGATTTCAGGGAAATTAATCAATCTTTAAACAATGAAGTTTCGCCGTATTCTTCTGATGAACTAAGAAAGATTGCATCTAGCGAGCATCGCTATTCGGTTCTCTACTTTCCTCTAAATAATGAAAATTATGGCCGTATTAGTGGAAAGTGGCATATTTATAATTTCATTGATAATGAAGATACGGATCATAAAATTGATAGGTTTGTAAATTTTGAATTAGTTGGAAATAGTAGAATTAAAGTTGCCAGTGATAGCGATCAAATTTTCAGAGTCAGTTATATTACTGACCATAATACAATTGCTATTTTTAAAAAAGTTGGCGATGGTTTTGAAATATTAGAAGCAATAAAAATAAGCGATAAAAACAAAAAATTAAAAACGTCCGACTCGAATCCCCGCCATGCTGATTTTTCTCTCGATGACACTGCTCATGCAAAGGGTATAAATTTAGAAGATGATGTTGACTTGATTTTAGAGCGAGCATTTAATCCCAATATTTCTAAAAATATTTTTGTTGGTGATCTAATTTCTGGTTCTTTAAGCTTGGTTTCTGGAAAAATAAGTGGGCTTCGGGTTGTTTTGGCCAAAGGGTTAAACGAAGAACAAAGTATTGATATCGAACATGCCGATATAAAGGACGGAGGCGTTTTTGAAGTTGAAAATGACAGTGAGACTATAAGTGGTATTATTTCTAATTTTGGTCAGGGTGTTTATCGAGTTCGATTTGCAACTGGGCCAATGAAGGGAGCAATGTTAAATTTTGTGACTTCAGAAGAAATGAATAGATTACTTGAAGCAAAACCGTCAACGCCTTCTTCAGATGGTCGAAGTTTGGAAGTAGGCGATAGTTCGGTCCAGAAACCTGCGGCAGATTATGCATCAGAGAGAAAAACTGCCTCACAAAATACTCCAACCATGGAATCTCCCAAAGCAGATGATGATATTAAAAATGATCAAGAAACTAATGCCAACGAAATTCCCAAAGAGGAAATGGAAGAGAACTTAACTCGTTCTGGTTTTGATTTTAGTCAAAACAGGCCGAAGAGGCTAGTTTCAAGTATTACTTTATTTTAATAATAAATTTTTAAATTCAGCCGTTAAGAGGGGAACAATTTGAAACAGGTCTCCTACAATTCCGTAGTCTGCTTTGGTAAAGATTGGTGCATCGGGATCTGTATTTATGGCCACTATTACTTTTGATGTTCTCATTCCCGCCAAATGTTGAATAGCTCCAGAAATTCCGCAAGCAATATAAAGTGCCGGTGAAACAGTTTTTCCGGTTTGTCCAACTTGCATAGAGTGTGGTGCAAATCCAGAATCAACAGCTGCTCTAGAAGCTCCGACGGTGGCCCCAATTACATCCGCCAATTCATTTAAAATTTTAAAATTCTCAGCATTTTTCATTGCCCGACCGCCACTGACAATAATATTAGCTTCAGTTAAATCGAGTTTTTCAGATGCCCCCTTCACAACTTCTTTTACAATGGCCTTTATGTCGCCTACATTCACGCTTACATCAGTAGCGGCTCCTGTTCCTGCTTTTGCAGCAGCATTCATCCCAAGGGCATTTGGACGAACTGTTACAAAGTGTGGCTTGGGCCCTAAAATTTCTACTTTTGCGTAACATTTTCCAGCAAACAAGGGCCGCGTTCCTAAAAATTTATCACCTTCAAACAAAAAGTTTGTCACCTCAGATGCCATCCCACAGTTAAGAGTCCCGGCCAATCGTGGGAAAAGATCTTTTCCAACAGAAGTGGAACCTGCAAAAACATAATCATAATTATTTTTTTGAATAATTTCTTTTAAGGCGGCAGCGTAACCTTCTGCTGAATAATTTTGTAGTCCGGTGCTTTGAAGTGAAAAAACATTTGAGGCACCATTTTTGGCCATTTCCTCAATTGCGGTTTTTGGAGTTTTTCCAATGCAAACACAGTCGACATTGTGCCCGTTTAATTTGCCTAAAATTTCCAAAGCAACGCCTTTAGCATGCTCTCCATTTAGTTCTGTAAATACTAAGATTTTTGCCATACATTTTTCCTTTTTTAGATAACTTTTGCTTCTGTTCTTAAAAGACCAACAACTTTTTTAACAACTTCATTCTGTTTGGCCGCATCCATTGCATCCATTTTTTTTCCAGCTGGTTTTTCTGGAGGGAGTGAAAACGCTGAATATTTAATTCTCATATCGGCATCGGCAACTCCAACATCTGAAAGTTTATAAGTGGTGAGAGGTTTTTTCTTGGCCTTCATAATTCCAGGCAGTGATGCATACCGTGGGGTATTTAATCCCTTATTACAAGCGACCAAGCAGGGAGATTGCAGTTTATAAATTTCAATAGTTCCACCTTCTATTTCTCTCCGAAGAGTCAAATCATTTCCTGCTAATTCAAATCCGACAACAACAGAAACAGAAGGGAGTCCCAACATTTGCGCAAGCAATTGGGGAACCTGCAAACAGTCGTCGTCAATTGCTTGCTTGCCAGTTAAAATAAGATCTGGTTTTTTGCCTGTTTTTTCAATTGCACCTTTGAGTGCTTTTGCCGTCATATAGGAATCAAGGTTGTCTGAAGCTTCAATTAAAATAGCTTCGTCGGCCCCCATCGCCATTGCAGTTCTTAATGCCTCTGTGTCTTTTGATCCGCCAACTCGTATGACGGTTACATTCGCTTCTGGTTTTGCAGCTTTAATTAAGAGAGATTGTTCAACTGCAAATTCATCATAGGGATTCATAATCCATTTTATGGAATTTGTTTCAATATAAGTGCCGCTTGAATTAGGTGTTACCTTTGTTTCTGTGTCAGGGACCTGTTTTATACAAACAAAAATATTCATAAATACTCCATTAAAAATTACTTAGAAATATTATTAGGAAAGTACCTCTCTGGCCACGACCATTCGTTGAATTTGAGAAGTGCCTTCGTAAATTTGGATAAGCTTTGCATCACGCATGAGCTTTTCAACTGGGTACTCAACACTGTAACCATAGCCCCCAAAGATTTGAACTGCGTCAGTGGTAATCTCCATACAAGAGTCGGCGGCAAATGCTTTTGCCATTGATGCAAATTCTGTATTTTTAATTCCGTGATCGAGCATCCAAGCCGCTCTTTGAGTAAGCAGGCGTGCTGCTTCTATTTTCATCGCCATATTGGCAATCATAAATTGTATGGCCTGATGACGAGCAATTGGTACATCAAATTGAATTCGCTCTTTGGCATATTTAATTGAATGTTCATAAGCACATTGTGCGCCTCCTATTGCAGATGAAGCGATGAGTGGACGAGAATGGTCCAATGTTTTCATGGCAATTTTCCATCCATCTCCAAGATTTCCAAGTAAATGGTTTTTTGCAATTTTTACATTGTTAAAACGAAGTCCTCTGGTGTCTGAACAACGGTGGCCCATTTTTTTTTCGGCCTTTCCAATTTCAATACCTGGGGTGCCTTTTTCAATAACAACAGCACAGATTCCTTTGTGCTTTAGTTTTGGATCGATAGTACAGTAAACGACAAATAAATCTGCAAATCCAGCATTGGTTATCCACATTTTTTCGCCGTTTATAATATAACCATCAGGCGTTTCTTTAATTAAAGTTTTTATTCCTGCGGCATCAGAACCGTTGGAGGGTTCGGTTAAACAAAATGAAGCAATTTTGTAACTTTCAGTAAATGGTCTTAAAAATTTTTCTTTTTGTTCTTTTGATCCTCCGATAACAATTGGCAAAAGGGCAAGGTCATTCGACATGATACTAGTGTTCATACCCATGCAGCCGTAGGCCAAGCATTCAGTAATTAATGTTCCGTCAACAACACTAAAACCATTGCCCCCAAATTCGCTTGGGATACAAGTGTTAAGGAGTCCTAGCTCCCAAGCTTTTTTAAAAATATCGATAGGAAATTTTGCAGACTGGTCATGCTCGGTTGCTTTTGGTTGCATTTCTTGTTTGGCAAATTTTAATGCCATCTCTTTTATTTCTTTTTGTTCTTGGGTGAGTTCAAAGTTTAACATAAAAATTCCTCTAGTTTTTTGAGCACTTTTATTCCAATTGGATTGGCCTTTAAGCTTAGGTTAAAGAGATGACTGAGTTCATAATATGATTTTAATTCACGAAGGGGAAGAATAACAAAATTTCTTTCATTTATTTTAGGGTGGGGAATCGTTAAGTTTTGTTCTTTTGTAATAGTTGAGCCATAAAAAAGAATATCAATATCGATATTCCTGGGGCCTTTATTAATTTTTTTTATTCGGCCCATTTTTTTTTTCGATGGACTGGGTAATCTTTAGTATTTCACTTGGCCTTTTTTTAAGCAGCTGATACTCAACGACAATATTATAAAAATCATTTTGATCTAAATAGTCGACTGGTTTAGATAAATAAAGGGAACTATGATCGATAATTTCAAAATATTCTGAAAGATATTTAAGACATTCTTTCAGGTTTCCTTCGCAGTTTCCGACATTGCTTCCAAGTGCCAATATAAGACCAATCATCAAATCACTTTTCTTTTTTTTCGTCTGGGTTAACTAGTTTTTTATTTAAAAACTTTGCAGGATAGGAAGGAATTTGGCTTCCTGGTGGAACTTCGGGATAATTTTTTACTCCACAGGACGTTATGAGAAAAATAAATATTAAAATAAATTTAAAATTCAAAGCCAAATCCAAACGACATAATATCAGTTCCTAAATCTAATCTGGCAAACCAGCCAGGAACTAATCTTTTAAGTACGGTAACCCCAGCAACAATTGTATTTTTTTTCAATTTGTCGACAAGCTCGATTTCTTTATTTCTTTGATCTTCTGTTGGTTCTCCCGGCTTAGTTTCAGATCCGGCACCGGGAGATGAGGAATTAATCATTTGGTATCCGGCATAGGGCTTAAAATAAGAATAAAAAGGAGCAGCGATAGTGTACTTTGCTCGAAAAATGAGGTTGGTCATTTTTGTATCAAGCCCTAGTGATGGAAAATCTTTTATAACATTTTGGCCATATGAAACTTCTCCCCAAAAATTATCGGCAAATTGATAGGCCCACTGGAGCGCAGGTTGTCCATATTTTTGGGCACTCCCATCGTTGTCAACTCCTTCGATTTGCCCATAGGTGATAGTAACAATATTGTCTGTCCTAATATGCCGCTTGGTATTTTCATCAAGTTCACCACCGTCCTCTTCCAGCTTGGTGCTATTAAAAAGATCTTCGTCGGTATCAATTTTTCCAGGAGTCTCTGCTCCCGGTATGACGTCTTTTTTATTTTTATAATAACTATCATCACCACGAAGCACTTGC
>JAHEZZ010000109.1:6234-8734 GCA_023250815.1 Bdellovibrionales bacterium | reverse complement strand
CGAAAGTAGAAGCTTATTATACTTGCAAATGGTCAGTTGTATTGGCCATATTATAAGTAGAAGAGCATGGAGGTTTTTGATGTCTACTGCAAATAAAAGTATTGATGTTTTATTTTCTCTGCTGGGCAAATACGACAGTGAAAAATATATAGGTGAAAATATCAGTCAATTGCAGCACTCGTTACAAGCTGCTTATTTCGCTAAGAAGGCCAAAAGCGATGATCGGGTGGTGCTTGCTGCCCTTTTACATGATACCGGACATATGTGTGCTGCCGCCGATGCTCCTCAGATGGCCAACCTTGGAGTTCTTCATCATGAAGATATTGGCGCTGAATATTTAAAAGACTTGGGCGTTGATCAAACTATTTGCGATTTAGTTCGCTCACACGTACAAGGCAAACGCTATCTGTGTTTTAAAAATCAAACTTACTTTCGTCAGCTTTCCAAGGCCAGCCTAGGAACATTGCAATTTCAGGGCGGACCGATGAGCGAAAAAGAGGCCCTGGCCTTTGAGAAGCACCCTCTTTTTGAATCGATGATTTTAGTTCGAAAAGTAGATGAAATGGGCAAGCAAGAAAATTTAGAAGTTCCAAACTTAGAAAGTTATCGTCAGACTCTTCTCGCTTATACTGACCACAGAATAAATTTTAAATGAGGCCTTCCCGGCCCGTTTAAAACGGGCCTAGTTGAGCAATTTTTATTTTTAAGATCAAATCTTGAAAAATATATTTTAATCACTAAGGCTTCCATATATCATCTGGAAGCATTCCTACAGTTGCCAATAAATATAAGGAAATATGGTGCCGACCGACAGGGCAATCATGGGATTAAAAAAAAACCGATTGGCCCTACGCTAATGGTTTGATTTGGCAAGGCACTTTTTCCAAATTATGGAGCTTACTTTTTGAGAAAATTCTTCATAATCAATTCTAATCGATTTATTTTCCTCCACTAAACTTTTGTGCTTTTCAACGAGGTCACTTTCCTTATAATCACCTTCAATTAATTTGAATTTTTCATCACGAAAATAGGTCATAACTTCATTTAATCCATACTGGTTATTAAAAATAAGCATGATCTGAGCAAAAGTAATTTTGTTATTATCAGGTGATTCAACAATTAATTTTTCAAGCTTATTGCCAATAGTAAAATAATAAGAAGTGCCATCTTTTTTATCAAACTCAAAAAAATTATAAAAATCACGCAAATTACATGAATCAGACATAATAGACTTAGTGATCGCTACAGGGTGAGAGAACTGAGGACGTGTGGTACAGGCCGATAAACAAAAAATTAAAAAATAGATTATATTAAATTTCATGGAACCCTCTTTTAAGGATTAGCAAATAATTTCTTCTAACCAAAGCTTTGAAACAAAATAACCGTAGGGCAAAATAAGGATATTGTCTTCTGTCGTTCTCATTTCTTTTTCCAGACAAACAACAATTCTCTTTTTAACTTGAGGAAAATCGAGCTTAAGCTCCCTTAAATTTTTTAAGTGATCGCTGGTAATTCTATCAGTGGCCTTCGCCTCTATCGCCACTTCCATATTATTTAAAATAAAATCAACCTCAACACCAGTTGTCAGTGACCAATAGTAAATTTCCAAATCAGATTTAACATAGCTTTTGAAGCAGATTAATTCATGGTAAATCCAATTCTCAAAGGCCTTGCCAAAATCGGCACTCTTTTGAACAAGATTTTTTCGTTTGCTGAGGTAATTAACGATACCCACATCGAAAAAATAAAACTTGGGAGATTGCCTCGTTCTGCGCTTCATTTTTTTGGCGTAGGCCGGCAAAAAACCGCCAGTTAAAGTATCAACCAGAATCTCAAAATGCGATTGAACTGTTTTTACCGACACTCCAATTTCACGTGAAATATTAGAGAAGTTTATAATCTCTGAGTCGGAAAATGCCGCAGTCTCCAGGAAACGAGAAAAGATGGCAATATTTCTAATCAGTCCTTCTGCTAAAATTTCTTCCTTGAGATAGTCAGAGACATAACTTTGATGTCCATGTTCATAGTCATCATCCAGATAAAATGATGGTAAAAAGCCCCTTGTTAGCATTTTATTTAATTCAAAATCGTTGCCAATTTCAAAGGCAGAAAGACCATATAATTCAAATCGCCTTGCTCTTCCTCCTAAAAGGTTAGCATGTCCTCTTTTCAGTTTTCGAGCACTCGAACCGCATAGGCCAAAAATTAATTTTTTGGATTCAATCAAATTGTGTATTTCGTCTAACAGTAAGGGGACTTTTTGAACTTCATCAATAATAACCAAGTCCAGAGGTTTCAGATGGGCCAATCGCTCTCGAAGTAGACTTGGCCTTGTGGCAAATTCTAAAAAGGTATCTGACTCCAAAAGATTAATAAAATAGGCCTTTTTAAAAACCTCTCTTAACAAAGAACTTTTTCCAGTTTGTCGTTGTCCCCATAAAAAGAAACTTTTTTTAGGGCCATTCAATTTTAGCAATCGTTTATACATATAGTATAAATA
>JAHEZZ010000109.1:3644-6224 GCA_023250815.1 Bdellovibrionales bacterium | reverse complement strand
GGAGTATGTCTACAAAGTATTCAATGGTTACAATAAAAGCATTTAACTATCAGATTTTAAAGGCTAATCATAACTAGCGCCACATTCTGCGACAATACCCGGACTTAAATTTGACGATTGTCAAAGAGTCCTCATGTAATTTTATATGTACTGAAATTGGGAAATATGAAAAAATATTTCTATGATCTGTCACTTTATTTCGCTGCTCTTTTTATTCATTGCCAGTAACGCCTTTGCCATACGGCCCTTTGTCACTGATGACGGACGAATTGTAGATAAAGGTCAATTTACCTCTGAAATTTGGGGTGAAATTAACGAGGAAGAAGGGCATTCACAAATAAGCGAACATTTTTTAGCGACAGTCAGCTTTACTGAATGGTTAGAAATTACGGCCATTGGCCACCTTTATGTTGACTCAAATAAAAATGCTAAATTTGCTTCACCAAGTGCCCAGGCCAAATTTCTTTTTGTCCATGCGACAGAGAATGGAAGCCCCGGCATTGCCGCCTCATTTGGGCATAACTTTAAGTATGGCAGTGGGCCTTCCGCCTTCGATGCCTCCTCTTCTTACGCCTTGGGAATGGCCACCTGGCGCCTATTTCAGGATCACCTGCTGGTTCATTTTAATGGGGGCGCTACTTCAACACATCAAGAGCATGTCAATAAAACAAGGCCCTTTTTAGGTATCGGTGTCGATCGAGCGCTATGGGATTATCATTGGCGTCTGGCCGCTGAGGCCTATACCGGAGATCCCTATAATCCTTACCGCTCAAACTTCGCCCTTCAAGCAGGACTACGTCATTTGATCAATGACTATATCAATATCGATACCATTTTAGGTACCCAAGAAATCTATGACGATCATTTTCAAAACAGCAACAAACGAGAATACTGGATGCAAATAGGAGTAAGGTTAACCGGAGATTTTTTTCGGCCGGATCATGGCAATCCTCACGGAGCAAAAGGTATGTTTCACTAAGGGCCACAATCGGCCAAAGGAGTAAGCAATGGTGAATGCTCTCATAGGGGGAGTTTTAATTGGACTCTCTGTCAGTATGATGATGCTTTTTAACGGTCGAGTAACTGGAATCAGTGGAATCATAGCAGGAATAATAAAACCTCAAAAGAATGACCGAGATTGGAGATTCTCTTTTATTGCTGGACTTCTCTTTGGAGGTTTCATTTTGCAGATCTTGCAACCAGAAGTTTTCCAGCAGGTCTCATCCGCAAAATGGTTTGATTTTGTATTCGCCGGACTCTTAGTTGGTTTTGGAACTCTTCTTGGAAATGGATGTACCTCTGGACATGGAGTTTGCGGAATTTCAAGATTGTCGATGAGATCAATTGTCGCCACCATAACATTTATATTCTTTGGAATATGCAGTGTGCTTCTCTTTAAGCTACTTCGAGGTTCGCTATGAAAAATTTAATCGCCTTCATTGTTGGCCTTATCTTTTCTCTGGGCCTAGGGATTAGTGGTATGACTAAAATTCAGGTAGTAAAAGGTTTTCTTGATGTCACGGGTGATTGGAATCCGTCATTGATTGGAGTCATGGCCGGTGCCATTTCTATTCATTCAATTCTCTTCTTTTTTATTAAAAAGCGCTCCTTACCACTTTTAGATAACAAGTTTCACCTGCCTACTCGTAAAGATATTGATGGCCAATTAATTTTAGGAGCAGCTCTTTTTGGACTAGGCTGGGGGTGGGCAGGTATTTGCCCTGGCCCTGCTATCGTGGCGATGACTAGTGGTAATTTTAATATCATTCTTTTTGTTATTTCTATGCTTTTTGGTATGGGGATTTTTAAAATCCGAATGGTGCCGGCCGACAGGGCAATCGGCAATTGCAGATATTAATTGGATCCTTTCTCTTTTAGATAATTAAGAATTTCTTGGGAGTAGGGCAATTCTAAAGTTGCATAGTGAATTAGTCCTTTGCCTTCAAGATCGTTAAACTGGCGTCTTCCCCCATTATTAAAAATAAATTTAACAATTTCTAAACGTGCATTTTTTTTATCTTGGTTCTCAGTTGATCTCATCCCTGCCCAATCTTCAGGAGGAATGCCATTGGGCCAAAAAATACTATCAAAGGATTCAAAAATAGGGGTTCTCCCTTTATTGTCAAATCTATTAATATTAACCACATTAAATGACATAAATAATTTAAGGACTTCATGAAAATGATTAAGAATAGATAACCTAAAAGGGGCATCATTTAAACTGAGACTTTTGGCCATATCGTAACCTGATGCAACCATGAACTTAAGCCTTTTTAAAAGCGACTCGTGCTTATATTTAAATGACTCTCCATGGGAAAAAAGTTCTAGGTTTATTGCAGCAGTTAATGATTCAGGAAAAGATTTTTCCGTTTTAAATCCTTTTGCGAGTAAATCTTGGTAATAATCTAATCCTTCGGGAATGGCCAAAGTGTGGCCCATAATATTTCCATCAATTAAATAACAAGGGGTTTTTTTAAAGATTCGATCAATTTGAAATCCTTTGGCGTTTAACAAAATAGTAAATTCTTTTTTTGAATATCCCAAAAGCGCAAATCCGATTGGAGACGCTGAACTATTACT
>JAHEZZ010000109.1:0-3544 GCA_023250815.1 Bdellovibrionales bacterium | reverse complement strand
AACAAGGGGTTTTTTTAAAGATTCGATCAATTTGAAATCCTTTGGCGTTTAACAAAATAGTAAATTCTTTTTTTGAATATCCCAAAAGCGCAAATCCGATTGGAGACGCTGAACTATTACTGTTGCCGTTTGGAGAAAGTCCCAATTCTAAAAGATAATTTAGACTATCTGTATTTTTAGAATAAGCAGCCAAATCCATTGGCGAGCATTTTAATATTACCGGTTTTAGTTTGCAAAACGGCTGGGTAAGAAAACAATTACTGAGGCTATCCATTAACACCTTTTTATTATTAATTAATCCCAGCATGCCTCGAGATTCTTTACTATAACGAGCAACCAGATTGAGCATGTTTGGTAAATAGTATATTTCATAAGTCGGTGGGAATTTGAAATCATCTAAATAGTGACGAAGTTTATCCACATCCCCATCTAGTGAAATATTTTTGAAATCTTCATAAAAAATACCTAACGGATTGGTTTCGAAATATTTTAGATATAGAGAATTAATTTTTTCGGGTATAAGCGTTTGTGCATAAATCGCCAGTTTTTTCATTGACTCATAATCCATCCCTGGAATTCTTGAAAAAAGAAATGCATATTCATTTTCTTCAGGATTTATTTTAGTTTCAATTTCTTTTAGTTGATCTAATTCGTAATTTCTTAACTCTGGCCAATATTCTTGAATTGATTTATTTAATTTAATACCACCAGTTACGCTTGATTTTAAAGTTGTGAAATCTTCCGGCCTTTTCTTTCTCACTCTATAAGGAATGTCATCGACCGTTCCATGATAAGTGATGTCGTTTAATAAATTATTTGATTTTGTTTCCGTTTTATTTTTATTTGCGTTAGCAGTTTCGACTTCATTCGATTTCCTGGGCCCCGCAACAAGTATATCTTCTTCATAATACTGAAGGGATATTTTGCCATCAGCAGTAGTAATTTGATATGGCCCATGTTTTAAATATTTCCCATCAACTTTTTTTTGACACCAATCGTGTTTTTCTCCTGAGCTTATAAATTTGAATTCAACAGGATATGAGTTGGAAGGACAATCTAAGGCGGCAACGCTGGAGCAAAGAAGAATAAAGATCGCTGAAATAAAATATTTATTTAAATAATACATTTAACAATTATGGCCCAACTTTCAAAAAAATTATACTGTTTCTAGTTGAGTTTTCAAGTGAAACCAAGGTATCGATCCACTCAGCTCCAGACATCACCAAGTTTATTCCTTTTTAATCTTTAACCCCTTTTTGTGGAGGATTTTCCCATAAACAACCTTTTTCTTTCATTTCTTGGTTGCGTTTAGCGTGCTCTGGGTAAAAAATTTTATTATGAGGTTTCGTGGCCTCCCCTCCGACTAAAAGCAAAACCGGTTTTTGTGAATTATTGATAATAGTATGAGCAATCCCTGTTCCCGAAGGAAAGGCCACAAAATCAAAAGGATTTAAATCGTAAATTTTGCCGTCAATCCAGGCCGAAGGATTTCCCTCTATCACAAAAACAAATTCCTCTTCATCACTCTCAGCATGAGGCCAACTGGTTCTTCGCCCCGGTGGTAGCGTTTCGATATGAATGCCAATTTTTTTTAATCCCAGTTTTTTTCCAATGGGGCAACCAATCGATAAAAGTTCATCACTCCCAGGATAATGTGAATCATCTTTTTCTAAAAAATCTTTATAATTTCCAATAAAGCTAGGGCGATCCACTGCTTCCTCCTTTTGCAAATATTAATTTTGTAATTGGTATTATAAGTTGACAAGAACTGACAAGAAACACTTCGTCGAAGATCGGACAACTTTTTTTTATTCATCCAAAAATCTGCATCAAAGACTTTTAGATTCAAAATGTTTAAGATTAAAAGAAGGGGAAAAAAGAATGTTCTTTAAAAAAATTTTATATTTTCTGCTGGTTGCTATTGATGGAGTAGGCCTCTTGTGGGCGAGTGAAAATACCCTGCGTATTGAAGACTTTTTATCAATGGCCCAAGAAAAAAATTTGGATGTAAAAATTGAAAATGCCAATGCACAAGGAAGCGAGGCCCGGGCAGTTGGAATTGCCCTCCCTCCCCCGATGGTAAATGCCATTAAAATGAAAATGGAAGATGGAAAATCGGCCAGTGGATTTGAGGCCACACAAATGCTGCCTTTCCCAGGAAAGCTAATTGGCGACTACAGGGCAAGACAAAATGAAGAGCACTCATCAAAGGAAATGAAATGGGCAAAAGAGAGTGAGGTAGAGGCCCAGGCCCGTTCTTTGTTTGTTGGCCTTTGGATAGCTCAGGAAAAAAAAAATGTCTTGAACGAACGTGAGAAAATTATTCAAGAGCATATCCATCTGGCCCGCTCAACAACACGATCCGATAGCTCGGCAAGCTTGCATCTTCTCCAGGTTGAATCGGAGTTTGATTTTTTGCAAAATCAAGTCAAAGAAACTCTTTTAGAAATTAGAGAAAGACAAATTCAAGTTGCTGCAATAATAAATATGAATCCTGCCAACTATCGTCCCGTGGCCATCGCTCCTCCACTCACAACAATTCCACTTAATGCGCCCCCCACTGAAGCAACCCACCAGGTTCTAAGCATTCACTGGGAAGTTGAATCCCTCAAGGCCCGCGAAACAGAGGCCAATTCATCTTGGGCCCCTGATTTTAATTTCCGTTATAAAGAAATGGGGGCGACAAGCATGTTTCCTCGCTACAAAGAATTTATGGTGGGAATCACATTGCCTTTTGCCTTTTTTTGGGAACCTCATTCACAAAGTATTGGGGCCTTCTCTAATCGCCTTAAAAAAGAATATGAATATGAAAGAGAAAAATTAAAAGTTGAAACGGAAAGATCTTCATTGTTATCGAAGGCCGAATCCCTTCGTGAACAAATTGAACTGATTAGCGAAAAACTTATTCCCCGTGCCCATAAGCGGATGAAAGTGATGAACAATCTTGCCCCACGAGACATGCAAACTTTAGAGGCCCATTTAGCAACCATGAATGCCTTGCCCGAACTAAAAATGAAATCCCTGGAACTTCGTATGCAGTATGAAGAAGCGGTGGCCGGACTCAATAAGTATCTTAAGAGAGGAGAAAATCACCAATGAAAAAATCGATAGTCGTCATAGTCTCTTTATTTATTTTTATTAAAGGAATTGCCATTTGGAAAAATTTTATCAACAAGCCTCAGCTTGAAAAAAGTGTTACTCTGAAAAAAACAGATAGCGCCATCTATTGGACATGTCCGATGCACCCGCAAATTAATCAAGACCATCCCGGTGAGTGCCCCATTTGCCACATGAACTTAGTGAAAATTAGCAAAAAAAGTGAACCTCAAATCGAGCAGACATCCCTCGCCGATGAGAGATCAAGTGTAGAGGTATCCCCCTCCCAATTTGCACTCTCAGGCACACAAAAATATTCTGTCGAAAAAATGGATATTAAAATAACGATCCCTATTTCAGGAAGGGCCATATCAGGTAATCAACTGGCCTTCCAGACTTATGAAAGTGATTTGCGTTACATGCGCCCGGGACTAAACTTTAGCGGTCG
>JAHEZZ010000243.1 GCA_023250815.1 Bdellovibrionales bacterium | reverse complement strand
ATCAGAAGCAATAACTCGATGGCAGGGAATGATAATACAAAGGGGATTTTTACCATTGGCCGTTCCCACTGCTCTGAAGGCCTTTTTATTATTTATTTTTTGGGCAATATCTTTATAAGAACACGTTTTACCATAGGGAATTTTTCTGAGTTGATTCCAAACTTTTTTTTGAAACTCAGTTCCCTGAAAATCTAAGGGAATGGTAAATTTTATTTTTTTGCCAGCAAAATACTCGGTCAATTCTTTTGTCGCTAAATCTAAAATTTTAGAATGGTCTAAAGATCTAAGAAATGGTGCTTTTTGTTTTTTCCAAAAAATCCCTTGAAGTCCTTTTTTGGAAGCAACTAAATAAAGAGGGCCCAGCGAGGAGTCAAATTTCCATTGTTCATGTGATTTTTTCATCGCCCAAGCTTGGCATAATTTTAGTAAAATGCAAAAGTAAAAATAATACCAAAGGGAAAAACTTGCAGGGCCTGGTGCTCTTTTAAAGACAGCGATAAAGTTAAAGAAAGGAGTCAAAAAAATGAAAAAAATTATTCTTCTTGTTTTAGTCTTTTCAAATCTTTCTATGAACGATGCTCGAGCACAGGTTCCTGAGACCACCAAAAAATTTAATAGAATCATTACTATTGTTTTAGAGAATACCGATTATAAAGCGGCAATAAAAGATCCCTATTTAAAATCATTAAGTGAACAAGGCAGCCTTTTTACCCATTTTAGAGGAAACTTTCATCCCTCCTACGCAAACTATTTGGCGATGGTTGGTGGAAAATATTTTTACACCAACTTGGATGTTCAAAAAGATATCGATGCAAAAACTATTGCCGACCTCCTTGAGGCCAAAGGGTTGACATGGAAAAATTATGCAGAAGGATACCCCGGAAATTGTTTTTTAGGTGATCGACAAGGCGATTATGTAAGAAAACATGTTCCTTTTTTAAGTTTCAAAAACATTCAGCAAAATCCTGAACGTTGTGCCAATGTTGTTCCTTCAGAAGATTTCCCTGTAGATGTTGCAAGAGGCACGGTTCCCCATTTTGCTTTATATACTCCTAATCTTGAAAATGATGGACATGATTCAGACTTGCCGACAGCATCAGCGTGGCTCAAAAAATTCTTGGAACCACTATTGGCGGATACTGCTTTTATGAATGAGACCCTCATTGAAGTTACTTTTGATGAATCAAAATCTTATTTAAATAATCATATCTATACACTTTTTATCGGAAATATGGTTAAGAAAAATTTTCGATCAAACGCCTGTATAAGCCACTACAACGTTTTAAGAACCATCGAAGATAATTTTGGAGTAGGGACATTGGGCGCCCAAGACAAAAAGGTCAAACCTATCCAAAATATTTGGAACTAGATGCACCCTAGTTCCAAATATTAATTCTGTAGTCTTTAGCGAACGGCACAGTTTGCACAATAGATGTAGCGAATTTCGTAACCGGCATCATAAGCGACGTGCACACCACCACTGGAATCAATATCCATACTAGCATAGTAGCCATCTTGTTTATTTCGAGTGATAGAATAAATTTTCCACCCATCACCTAAATTGCGAGCATAGGAAACTTTTTGATGAAAATTATCATTATAAATAATGTGTATCCCGCCTTTTGAATCCAATTTGAGATTAGGAAAAAGGCCAGTATCTTGTTCTTGATATTCTCCGCCTTCAATTTTAGTTGAATGCCATTCACCGTCTGGGGCATTGGTGGCATAAAATAAATCGTGGGGCTTCATATATTTTTCGTCCATTTTTGTATAGGCCATATGAACGAAGCCTTTATTATCAACCGCCATTGAGGGTTTATAAGATTGATCATCAATTGTTGTTAAAAGCCATTTACCTGTTGACAATTTTTTTCCAAAAATCAGATCTCCCTGAGGCCAAGTGCCTCCTTGAGTGAAAGCGGTAAGCGGAAGGCCATCGGCGCCAACTGCCATCGTTGTAAACCAACCGGTACTCCAAGAAGTGTCGATATCTTCCAGTGCCCAGCCTTGAGGAGAAAGAGTTGCAATTTGCATAACCGTGGTATTAATATCGCCGGTTGGCAAACTAGTGTTGGCGACATAGAGAGAATCTCCACTTGAAACGGTCGAGGTCCAAAATCCCCCGGGTTTATTTCCCACAGTTTCTTTTTTCCATCCTTCTCCCGGATCACTTTCATTATCTAGAGATTTAAAAGCGTGGTGCAAGCTGGGATTATAATAATTATTGCTGTAGAAAAGATGTAATTTATTATCAGCGGAAATAGTCATACTGGCGTATCTGCCAGCATCATTTTGTTCATTGTCAACCGATGCCGACTTCCACTTTCCATCAGTTGTTCTGACACTATAAAATAATTCGTTACTGTTACATTTTTGATCTGAGCAACCAGTGTAGGCGACACGAACTTTTCCCTCAGGAGTTAGTTTTAATGAGACTTGACGATTTCCGCTGGTCGAACGATCGACAGTTTCTGTGACCCATTTAGGCTCACCCGCCGCCATTCCGGCAAGTGATCCAGTAATCTGAAAAAAAATACAAGTGGCCTTTAAATACCTGGATGCATCCATACATTCCTCCAAAAAAAATCCTTTTTTTCAATTCTTTAATTCTATTCCATCTAGAGTAGGTGTCAAATCTAAGATAATTATCTGTTGCAATAGTTGAGTGAAATAAAAAAAGACATTGCCAACTCACCGCACACTCTTGTTTAAATTAAATAGTTTATACTCATCA
>JAHEZZ010000108.1 GCA_023250815.1 Bdellovibrionales bacterium | reverse complement strand
TATGAGGAGCAAGTCCATTAATTTTTTGGCCTTTAAAAATAATGTCACCTTGTTTGATGGGAACCAGACCTGAAATAGCACGCAGAGTGGTGGTTTTTCCTGCCCCGTTACTTCCAAGCAGAGTAACGATCTCACCTTTTTGTACTTTAAAACTGATCCCGTGAATGGCCTTAATTTGGCCATAGGAAATATGCACATCTCTAAGTTCTAAAAAACTTTCTTTCACAAATCCTTCTCTTCTTCTTTAGGCCCAAGATAGGCCTCGATTACTTTTGGGTTATTTTGGATTTCTTTGGGATTACCGTAGGCAATGAGTTCACCGTAATCAAGTACAGAAATTCTGTCACAAACGTCCATAACGAGTCCCATATCATGTTCAATCAGCAAAATGGCCATTTTAAAATGATTGCGAATAAAGCGAATAAGTTCTGTTAATTCTTTGGTCTCTTGTGGATTCATTCCGGCCGCAGGCTCATCTAAAAGAAGCAGCTGGGGAGAAGTGGCCATTGCGCGAGCAATTTCCAGTCGTCGCTGCTCACCGTAGGGAAGATTTTTTGAAAGAAATTGAGATTTCTTTTCTAATTTAAAAATTTTTAGAAGCTCTAAACAATGATTGCGAAGGGCCTCTTCATTTTTTTTAAACTGAGAAGTTTTTAGAATGCTAGAAATCAATCCACTTTGATAGGTAGATTGACCTGCCACTAATAGATTTTCAAGAACTGTCATTTCTTTAAAAAGTCGAATATTTTGAAAAGTACGTGCCACTCCTCGTTTGGTAATTTGATAGGGCCGAAGCTTGGATATATTTTCTCCTAGAAGTCTGACTTCTCCCTCTGTTGGATGATAGATTCCTGTCAGCATATTAAAAGCAGTGGTCTTTCCGGCGCCATTTGGGCCAATAAGTCCCACCAAATCACCAGGAAGGATTTTAAGGGAGAGTTTGTTAACGGCGGTGAGCCCCCCAAATTTCATGGTGATTTGATCTGCTTCTAAAATGTAGGGATGACTCACGTTTTTCCCTTTTTAAAAAGGCCTAGAAGATTGATTTCTCTTTTTCCTAAAATCCCACTTGGCCTCCAAAGCATCAGAGCGATGAGGAGCAGAGAATAGATAACCATTCGCCATTCGGCGATGGTAGTTCCCATAAAACGCAAAAGTTCCGGGAGAATTGTCAGAATTATTGCTCCTAAAATAGCTCCGGTAACAGAACCTAGGCCGCCTAATATAATCATCAAAAGAATAATCACACTCCACATAAAAGTGAAGTTGTTGGGATGAAGAAACTGTTGGCCATGAGCGAATAGCGCCCCGGCGACTCCTGCCATTGCCGCTCCAATAACCACCGCCATCGTTTTATATTTAAAGGTATTAATTCCCATGCTCTCAGAGGCAATTTCATCTTCTCTAACAGAGATCATTGCTCGTCCGTGAGGGCCTTTTAAAAAATTTACGATAATAAAAATAAAAAGAATGACCCAAGCGTAAACCCAAAAAATATTGGTCCAGTGGGGAATATTAGTCATTCCTCTTGGGCCTCCTAATTTATCGGTGTTCATAATAACAATGCGGATGATCTCACCAAATCCGAGAGTTGCGATTGCTAAATAATCGCCCCTTAAGCGAAGACAGGGAATGCCAATGGCCAGCCCAAATAGAGCGGAAGTGATCATTCCCACCAAGCAGGAAATAAAAAGATTGATGAAGTTTGGAATTTCTGGAGCAAAATAGAGTCCGTATGCTCCAGCAGCATATGCACCGACGGCCCAAAATCCTGCATGGCCAAGTGAAAATTGCCCACAGATCCCGTTAATCAAATTGAGGCCCAAGGCCAAAATAATAAAAATACCGACATTCGATAAAAGAGGAATTAAATAATCAAAGAAACCGCTCATTCCTTTTCTCCTAAACTTTTTCGCCAGTTGGGCGGCCCAAAAGTCCGGATGGTTTAAAAAGCAAAATAAGAATTAAAATTGCAAAGGCCACAGCATCTCGATAAGTGCTGACCCAAAGGCCAACTACTAAATTTTCAGCGACACCCAAAACGAGCCCACCTAAAACAGCGCCGGGAATAATTCCGATGCCCCCTAAAACCGCGGCGATAAAAGCTTTTAAACCCGGGATCATTCCCATCAAGGGATTTACTGTGTTGGTGTACATCCCGACCAAAACTCCAGCGGCCCCAGCAAGACTGGCGCCTAGAAAAAAAGTAAATGAGATGATCATATCGGTGTTGATACCCATTAATTCTGCAGCATCGCGATTAAAACTAGTGGCACGCATGGCCTTGCCAATTTTAGTATGCTTAACGAGCCACCATAAAAATAGCATCAGAAAAAAAGTTACGCCCATAATAATAAGTTGAGTTGAAGTGACAGAAACTTCCCCTAATATATAAGTTTTGTCTTGATAGGGGAGTTCGAAAGATTTTGAATCGGCGCCAATCACCAATTGGCCGCCAAATTGAAAAAAAAGCGAAGCACCAAGTGCGGTAATAAGCGCTGGAATTTTTCCGGCATAGCGAATGGGTTTATAAACCAAGCGCTCGACAATAACAGCGATCAGCCCTGAACTTATCATAGCAAGAGGGAAAACCAGGTAAAGGGGGAGTTTTAATGATACCAGATAAAGCCCGATAAAGGCCCCAATCATATAAAACTCCCCATGGGCAAAATTGATTAGCTTTATAATTCCGTAAACCATTGTGTACCCGAGGGCGACAAGAGCATATATACTTCCCTGTGCAAGCCCATTGACCAGATACTGAAGAATATCATAGCAAAGATAGATAAAATTCTGACTCATTAAGGGGAGACCTTAAATTTAAATTCATTTCCATGGGGAGTAGTTTCTAAAACAACGGCAGATTTTTTGGCATTTCTAAATTTATCTAAAGTAATGTTGCCAGTGATCCCTTTATAGTTTTTGGTGGTTACGATGGCCTTTTGCAAATCAGATCTGGTGAGCGTTTTCGCTCTTTTAAGAGAATCAGCAATAACCATAATTCCATCGTATCCAAGTGCCGCCATTGCTCCTGGTTTTTGTTTGTAAGCGGCCTCGTATTCTTTTACAAAATTAGAAACCAGAGTGTCGGTATCTTCAGCAGAGAAATGTGAAGACATATAATTCCCAACGATTCCTTTTTCCCCAGCTTTTTCTTGGAGTTTAGGGGAGTCCCAGCCATCAGTTCCTAAAAATGGAGCTGTGATATCCATTGATCTGGCCTGATTGAGGATAAGTCCGGCCTCTTCGTAATAACCGGGAAGAAAAATAACTTCGGGTTTGCTACGTGATAGTTTTCTTAAAAGAGTTCTAAAATCAGTATCACCTGATTGATAACTATATTCTTCAGCAATAACTGTTCCGCCCATTTTAGTGAATGACTCTCTAAAAACTTTGGCCAATCCCTTAGAGTAATCACTAGAAGCTTCAACAATAATTGCCGCTTTCATTTTTTTTAAATTTTCTTTAGCAAATTTGGCCATCACTTCACCTTGAAAGCCGTCGGTAAAACAGGTCCTGGCAATATAGTCTCCTTTTTTGGTTACTTCTTCGTTGGTGGAAGCAGGAGTGAGGAGTGGAACCTTGGCCTCTTGGGCAATCGGTGCACCGGCCAAAGTGTGACTTGAGGCCACAGAACCTAAAATAGCGATAACCTTATCGATATGGGCGAGCTTTCTGACCGCATTGGCAGTTTCAATGGCCTCACTTTTATTATCTTCATTTATGAGTTTTATAATATGGCCTTTTACCCCTTCATGGTTGATTTTTTTAAGAGCGAGATTAATCCCATTCATACTTTCTTGCCCATAAGTGGCGATTCCCCCAGTCATTGGAAATACAGTTCCCACTAAAATTTCTTTGTCGTTTACTTGGGAAAAACTAGGGCCACAAATTGTCAGAGTTAAAGCTATAAATAAATTTTTTGGCAGCATTTTAATTAAACTCATATCAATTGATCTCCTTAAATGCGAAATAACGAATTTTATTAACAGCAAAAATTTTAGAGGGGCAAGAAGAGAGTGTAAAGAACTTGTCTCTTGCGATACGCGCAGCTACTGAGGTTGAATTTCCACGCCACCAACATCAATGACCATTCGTGAAATAGAATGGGGAGTAGTTGTTGATTGATTGAACTGCTGGCCTTTGGTTGTTTTATAAAAAAATGTTGGTGATTCTTCTAAGTAGCGAGGTGTAACTGTACCTACATGTCGGGCCCAATCTTCCAGTGATTGCCACATACTAATATCCAGTTTTTTGCTATTTTTAAAGATCAATTTTACGGCGCTAGATATTTCTAGACCTCCGCGAATAATACTTTCTGACATCGCTACTTTATAAAGTTTAAAGGGTTTTACTTTTTCACCGTCAAATGTAATATTTTTGATACTTCGGCAAATTCCCAATTTATCTTTTGTATAATTAAAACTTACCCCTGAAAAATAAAGGGGTATTTTAAAATTAATAACTGCCTTAAAAACAAATTTAAGTAAAAAACCGGGAATGTCAGTGGTATAAACATGGTATCCATATTTATCATCAAATTCAAAAATACGGGGATTAGAATCAAAAAGTTGCCGGCGATTTATATTTCCCTTGATGGGGTAATTAGATCCCGATAGCGCTTGAGTGTGGATTCCCAAATGGGCCTTGCCTGACACTCTTAAAGCATCAGTAATAAAATGTCCCCAGAGAGTTGCACTTCCTCCTTCTGATTCGGGAAGGAGTTGTGAGGTTGCTACATTTTCTTCTTCAAGCCATTCTTTGCCGTAAGCTTGATGTAAAAATTCATTAGAAAGATCGATGTAATCGAGCACTTCGTGATTTTCTCCGTAAACTTTTTTATAAGTAGGAAGTAGTTGATAGTCTAGAACAGAAAGTTTTTTACTTACGGGATCAAAATCGAGTTTCAGTCGTCCAACATAAGAGCCATGTTGGCCGGCCTGAACAATGGGAATTTTTTTATTGAGATGTTGCGACCATAGGGGAGTAAAAAGAGCATCGTGAGAATGTCCTCCGACTATCAGATCAATTTCTGGTACTAATTGAGCAAGCACACGATCTTTAAAAACTCCCAAATGGGTGAGAGCAATGATGACCTGTGCTCCTTCTGCCTTCATTACTTTAATCGTTTCTTTGGCGGTATTTACTTCGCTTACAATTTTGGCATTATTAAGCCGCCATTTGTAGAGGATATCATTAGTTGTTAATCCGATGACTCCAACAGAAAGCCCATTTAAATTAAATATTTTGTAGGGCCTTAGAAATTTATTAATATTGGTATAATGGGCATCGGCCAAAAAATTGGCCCCTAAAAAAGCAAAATGAGGAGTTGTTTCACCAAGTATTTGATCTAATTCTTCAGTGCCCATAAGATAATCATGGTTCCCGATTGTCACTACATCATGGCCTAATAAATTCATCGCCTCAAAACTCATGCGGCCCCTCTGAGCGAGATAGAATGAATTCCCTTCACTAAAATCTCCAGCATCCATTGCCAGGGCGGGAATACCTTCACTTTTGGCCTTTTCTTTTTCCGCAGTGATGATATTTTTAACAGTTGCAAACCCTCCTCTTTGGGGGTCGTGATCGCTGTAATTCATAAATGAGTGCATATCGTTGGTATGGATAATATTAAACTTCATGGCCAAGAGGTTGGAGCTCAATAAGGATAAAATTAGCGAGATATAAGCGATTCTTTTTTTGCCCATAAAGACACCTTTTTTAAAAAGACACGGAGAGATGCCATGCTTTTCGGGCAGCAGGTTAAAAAGTTTGCCTCTTTTTAGTGACTTATAATAAAGGGAAAATATTGCTTGTCTGGACTTAGGGCCTTATTTAGGGAGTTTTTAAAATCATGTTAAAATGGAGTTTATGGAAAAGAAAAAGCGTTTCGATATACATTCAGAATCAAGCGACCGTCCTGGATTATGGGGAGTTTTAGAATCTTTTTTGCGAAAGTTTAAGCATCTCGCCTTTGCTCTTTTTTTGTGTCTTATTTTTGCTTTAGTGGTTTCCGCTCTCGGGTTTTCTCTTGCCCCGGCGATTTATTTTTTTAGTTCTATGGCGGAAATGGCCAATGGTTATTCACCAATAGTTAAGAATATTTTCTTGGGGATATCCTTAGCTATAAGTTACTTCATCTATGGTTTTGCCCTGATTTTTGTGGTGCCTGCTTGTAATTTTTTGCTCCCCTTAAAACTTCGGGATTTTACGGGCAATTGGTATTCTATCGAAATTCTTCCGTGGTTTGCTCATAATACCTTAACCTATTTAGTGCGGTTTACTTTTTTAGATTTTATTACTCCTACACCTCTTAATGTTTTATTTTTTAAGATGATGGGTATGAAAGTCGGCAAGGGAGTGATGATCAATACTACGTATATTTCTGATCCTTGTATGATAACACTGGAAGATTATGTCACGATAGGAGGTTCTGCTACCATCTTTGGCCATTATGGGCAAAAAGGAATTTTGGTCATCAAGCCTGTGGTGATAAAAAAAGGGGTTACGGTAGGACTGAAGGCCTCTATTATGGGTGATGTTATTGTAGGTGAGGGGGCCATTGTACCTCCTCACAGCGTACTTCTTCCTAAAACACGTTTTCCAGGAAAAAATGATATCAATAAAAATTCTCCAGTTGTTGTTGGAGAGGCCATCGAGAAAGATAAAGCTTCTTAAAAATATTTTTTACTCTTGAATTTATTTCAAACATTGAATTTTCCTTGAGTGTTTACTTTATCGATGCGATGAGACTCCTCATTCTTATTTTCGGTGAGGTTGTTATGCGCTTTTTCCTTTCGCTCTTTTTATTTTTTCCGATCATTTCTTTTGCTAGTTCAGAGTTTATTGTAGGACTTGATTCTGCCTTTAAAAATAAATTACAAGTTACAGTGAGATTAAGATTAGAGGCAAAAAACCCTCTTTGTGTTGATATACATTGGACTCCAACTGATGGGTCAGTGAGAGGCCTTATTCCCATGTCTACACCACAAGAGCAATTTTTAAAACAAACTCAAATAATTGACAGCGATGTCTATGAATATAAATACAATTATAATTCTGCTTTTTGCCAGTACCAACCTGAGGCCATTTTGATTGATATCGATTCCGTCGATTCTTCTCTTAAACTTAAAAAATTTTACATCATTCATGATTTAAAAAGTGAAGAAGAAAAAGATGTGATCATTTCTTTGGGACAAAATAAAGGCAATAGTTACTACGTGAAGTTTGCCACCACTCACTCATCTCCCAATGTTTATATCTCTCTTCATCCATAAATAAGAACGTCGCTACGTTGGCCTAGAAAAACTTCTAGGCCTATTTTTTGAATGGAGTCGAGTTCAATTACTGATCCTTGTTTTTCCACCCACTCTCTCACTAATTCGCTGCCGTTAATAAGATCAATTGCCAGACGATCGTTTTCATATTCATAGGGAGTATCACGCCATCTAAAATCTTCACCCAAGGCCGATTTAAATTCTCGGCATAAAAGTTGCCCCACTTTCCATGATTGAAATTTGTGTGGATCAGTAACGTGAATTTGCACTCCGCCACAGGCCACTCCTGCGTGTTTTTGAAATGTGGGCATAAAAACTAGGGGGCGAATAACAAAACCTTCGCCCCCTTCTTGATATATTTTTTGACCTATCGAATGGACAAAAGAAAAGGCCTCAATTTTGGGATGGCCGATCATTTCGAGTGATCTTGTGGTACCTCTTCCCTCGGATAAATTTGTTCCTTCAAATAAAACTGTTCCAACAAAAGTAAGGGCGCCGTCCATGGTTGGAAGATTGGGCGATGGATTCACCCAGGGAAGATTGGTTTGATAAAAAAACTGTGAGCGTTTCCAATTTTTCATTGTCACCACGTCTAACTCGCAGTCGCTGTAGTATTTTTTAGTGAGAATGGCGATCTCTCCCATGGTGAGCCCGTGGCGCTGAGGGATTTGGTGGTGTCCGACAAAAGACTTCCATTTCTTTTCTAGTATGGGCCCTTCAATCATTTCACCGCCAACAGGATTGGGGCGATCAAGCACTACTACTTTGATATTTTTTTCTCCACAAGATTACATGCAAAGAGCGAGAGTGGAAATATAAGTATAAACTCTTGTGTCGACATCTTGGAGATCAATAACCAGCGTATCAACATCTTTAAGCATTTCCTCTGTGGGAATGCGGGAATGCGAGTACAGACTGTAGACGGGGATTTTAAAAAAGGGATGAATAAAATCTCGACTCTCGATCATATTGTCTTGTACATCAGTGACAAAACCATGCTGTGGCCCAAATAATTTAACTAAACGTTGACCTAAAATTTTCTGCAGATGATAGACACCTAAAACATAGTTTCGGTCGATAGAAGCACTATGTCCTAAGTAGGCCACCTTGCCCTTGAGGATGTCTTGCGCAGATTTTTCATTGACCAGTCTTTCCAATCCAGTGATGGTCGCCATAAAATTCCTTTTTTGTGCCGATTTAAGCTATAGTTCCCCCATTTTATACGGAGTAGAGCGATGAAACAATATTTAGATCTGATGAAATTTTGTCTGCAGTCTGGTGTCGATAAAAAGGACCGTACCGGTACAGGGACTAAATCTTTTTTCGGCCATCAAATGCGCTTTGATTTAAAAAATGGTTTTCCCTTGATCACCACTAAAAAAGTGCACACCAAATCTATTATCCATGAACTTTTGTGGTTTATAAAAGGGGAGACTAATACTCAATATTTAAAAGAAAATGGAGTTTCTATTTGGGATGAATGGGCCGATGAAAAAGGAAACCTAGGACCGGTTTATGGCGCTCAGTGGAGGTCCTGGAAGGGGGCCGATGGCCAAGTTCACGATCAGGTGGCAGAAGTTGTTCACTCCCTTAAATCAAA
>JAHEZZ010000242.1 GCA_023250815.1 Bdellovibrionales bacterium | reverse complement strand
ATCAACATCGACCAGGTTCCATCACCTAAAAAATTATTTAACCAGATAGTAGAGGCCATAAGCAAAGTGAAGTACATCATATCGCCAGTAATTGCGATCATCCATCCGCTTAAAAAGCCGTGCCCAGCGGCAACTGCCACCGACCGGCCAGTCATGGGATCAACTCCAAAGGCCACCATAATGAGCGCAAAAACGCCGGTGCTGTTGCCATAATGAGCGGTGGTTTTCTTAAGTGCCATCTTAAATGCTTCGCTAAAACGAGCGAGCTTTGGAATACCTTTGGCGAATCTAATAAATAAAAGCATCAGAGGTTCAAAAGCACAGGCCAAAACAACATCGGATAAAAAATAAAGAAACATCATGATCGGCCATTCAATATGGCGACTTTGCGCCAATATAACACCGCCCGGAATTCCACCGCCGATAGGAATGAGAAATAGAACAAAGACATCCCAAAGTTGGGAAAAATTATAACTCATTTTTAAAAGTTAAAATTGCTTGTCGATATTGTCTATCACTCTTTTGAAATTTTCTCCGACGATGAATTTTCCATTAAAAGGAATAGGGAATGATTCAGAAAAATGATCGCCCGGATAGTCACCAAGAGACTGGCCCCAATAAGATGAGCTAAGAGAAAGAGCACCGTCATTGGGATAGGCCCCATGTAATTTAAGATAAATGGAGGTGGCGGCAACAATATCGATAGCGGTGTATTTCCATTCCGGAAAGGGAATATAGTGGCCCATCGAAAAATAGCGAATCTTGGAGTTATCTAAAACTGAAATATTAAATTTATTTTCCATCGATTCAACACTCATTTCTTTTAGTGCATCAATGCTGCCGCCAAAATAATTATCCAGAATATCCTGTGCCCAATTGGGGAGATGGCCTGCACTTTCTAACCAAAGTTTTGCAATATCATCGGCCATCGGAGTCCCGTGGTGGGGAGTATCCAGAGTAGTCACCGATAAAATGCGATTTTTAATTCTCAAATCATTGGCCAAGAGACGAGAGACAATTCCCCCTTGGCTGTGGCCAATTAAATGAAAGGTTCCAGTCGGTAATTTTTTAATAATATCTGAAATGGCGTATTCCCTGGCCTTGTTAAGGGTAGTAATGGCCGGTGACTTGACGACAATTAATTGGTGGCCTTGAGCTTTAAATAGGGCCTCTAAAGAAAAAGGAATTTGATAAATGGCCGAAGGAACACATAGCCCATGGATAAAGACGAATGGGCGATCCGTTTTGGCGATTGTTGAGAAAGAAAAAAAGAAAAGAAAAAGAGATAAAACTATCCTAAAATTTTTCATGACTTGCCTTCCGTGACAAAAGTTTTTTTAATTTTAGCATTTTAATTTTCACTAATTCAAGTTGACGTCTCAAGACGAGTCATTTAATCAACTATACCCTTCGTAATATTGAGTATAATTAAGGAGCATCTTTATGAAATTGATTTCACTTTTTTTATGTTTAATGGCCCTTGATCTATCTGCACAAACTCTTATTTTGCCCAGCAATGACGACATCATTCGCTACGGAGGAAGTAATTCTTATAATTCACGTCTACTCCTTGAACATTATAAGAGAGATTTAATCCCCACTAAAATAAAATTTGAAAATACTGCAACTTTTCAAAAAATTAATATCTTCGTTAAAAATAATGGGAACGTTCGCTTTGAAGGCGAAGCTGCTCGAACTGTTGAGATAAAAATAAATGATAAAATTTTCCCCGCCCTCTTAACTTTGCCGATTGAACCAAGTGAAGTATCTACCCTTATAGTTTTTAGCACTGATCCGCTTTTATCTCACTGTGAAGAAATAAAAATTGAAATAGATACTGATCATAGTGCACTTCAAATCGGCAATGGAGTAAATGCAAATGACCTGGCCAATTTAGTGGCATTTGAAATTGGCCAAATTCCACTCTGTTTTTAATAACCTAATTTCGCCGCAAGATTTATGGTTAGTTTTTTTCGACGTTTATCATAAATTTCAGTTGTCGTCGTTGAAGCATGGCCCACTTCCATTGCCACTTCTTTTAGATCAGCACCTAAAGAAAGATAATCCGTAATAAAAGTTGCCCGGGCCGAATGCGCGGAAACTTTTCCTTTCACTCCAGCGAGCATGGCATATTTATTAAATAATTCATTTACCGCTGAAGGGGAAAGGGGTTTATCGATATTACTAGGGTCGCTGGGATTTTTAGTGGGACGAAAAAGCCATTCTTCTGCTGCCACATTTCTCCCCAAACTTGCCATCCACTGTAAATATTTTTCAATTGCTTCTAAAACTTTTGGCATCAGTTGTTTATGATGAATTTTTCCGCCTTTACCAACTAAACGAAAATAGACCTGATTATTAATATGAATCATATCTTTAATTTTTAATCCCAAAATTTCACTAGTCCTAAGTCCCGTCATAAAATAAGTAATGAGAAGCGCTTGGTGAAGTGGCCCAGATTCCCCATTTTTCGAGGCCTGTTCAATCATTTCTAAAACTAACGGTCTGGCCACCGCTTGAGTTGGGCTTTTCACCTCTTGTTTGGGGCGCTTAACCGATGAAGTGGGATTAAGTTCAATTCCTATTTGACTTCGATGTTCAATTAAAAAATCAAAATAACTGTCGATACTGGCAATTTTTCTGGCGATACTTTTAGGGGCCATAGGATTGCCACCAGGGCCACCACAGTCGGAAAGCCAATTGCGATAATGAATGATAATGGCACGATTGACTTCTTTAAAGCTATTCACCCTTTGATAAAAGGTTTTTAAAAAA